>CAZEPQ010000020.1:0-1739 GCA_964514175.1 uncultured Oscillospiraceae bacterium | reverse complement strand
AATCCCACCTCCGGCGACCTGAGCGTCATGCTCAACTCCATCACCGCCGCCCAGCATCCCCACACCATCTCCTACTGCGGCTGGGAAGTTGCTACCAAGGGCAATCCCCTGGCCCATGCGATCCTGCGGGGATATGTGGACAACACGGGCCGCACCCGCCCCAACTACCACTACGAGGATCTGATGGGACTGTATGAGGAATATTCCGCAAAGGGTCTCCAGAACATGGGTGTCATTGTGGATACCAACCACGCCAACTCCGGCAAGCGCTATCTGCAGCAGATCCGCATTGCCAACGAGGTGCTTCACTGCTGCCGCCATTCCTCCGAGATTCGGAGCATGGTCAAGGGCTTCATGGTGGAAAGCTATCTGGAGGATGGCTCCCAGAAGATTGGCGAAGGTGTTTACGGAAAGTCCATCACTGATCCCTGTCTGGGTTGGGAAAAGACTGAGAAAATGATTTATGAGATGGCTGAGCAGTTGTAATATGAAAATGGGGCTGTTTCATTGTGTGTTATATCTGAAACACATAATGAAACAGCCCCTTGTATTATTTTCGCTTGCCACAAACGCAAGGCTTAATTTTTTTTTTGCAGCGGCGGACCAGTCAGCTCCAGAATCTCCGCTCCCAGTGCCTGCGCTTCCTCCCGGTGATGTGTCACCAGAATCACCGGCTTTTGCACCGCTGCTTCAAGAATGAAGGGGTAGAGCAACTTCTTCGTGGCCTCATCCAGCCCCGTGAAGGGCTCGTCCAGCAGCAAAAGGTCGCTTTCCGCCGCCAAAGCCCGCGCCATGGCAACACGGCGCTGCATGCCGCCGCTGAGCTTGTCCGGTAGCGATTTTTTCTCATTTTCCAGACCCATCCGCCGAAGCCACAGCTCTGCCTGCTGCTCCGAGATTCCCGACACAGTGGTCAGATTGCGCTGAATGTTGAGCCACGGCAGCAACCGATCCTCCTGAAATACCGCCGCCACCCGGGGCGTAGTGGACAGGGAGCCGGACTCCGGCACTTCCAGGCCGCACAGCACCCGCAAGAGCGTGGTTTTTCCACAACCGGAAGGTCCAAAGAGGCACAATACCCCCTTCTCTTTGATATCCAGAGAGAATTGATCCAAAACGGTTTTTTCGCCAAATCGCACAGTAATATCCCGAATTTCCATGGCTGCACCTCCATTTCTGTCTCTTATGATACACTTTCCCCAAAAGAAAGTCAACAAAAACCACAGCACCTTCTTGCAAGCCCGCCTTTTCTAGGGTATAATATAATTACCAACTACGGAAAGGCTGTGATTCCATGAAAGAATTTCCCATGATTACCATCAGCCGTGAATCCGGTACCGACGGACACCTCATTGCTGAACTTCTGGCAAAGAAGCTGGATATTCCCTTTTATGACAAAGATCTGATCACCATTGCCTCCAGAGAAACCCGCTTTGCGGAAAAGGCCTTTGAAGAGGCGGAAAACACCGCCACCACAACTCTGGGCTACGCTCTGAGCAACCGCAGCAATCGCACCCTCTATGGTATGCCTCTGAATGACCAGTTGTTTATGGTTCAGTCCGGCATCATCCGTACCATTGCAGACAAGGGCCCCGCCGTCTTCGTGGGCCGCTGCGCCGACTATGTTCTTTCCGGCTACAAGCCCACCATCGACATTTTCCTCCAGGCCAGCGAGGATGTCCGGATCAAGACCGTAATGCAGCGCGAGAATCTTTCTCAGAAGGAAGCCAAGGCCAAGG
>CAZEPQ010000019.1:19652-20047 GCA_964514175.1 uncultured Oscillospiraceae bacterium | reverse complement strand
GCCGGTGTGATGGAATGGTAGACGTGACGGACTCAAAATCCGTTGGTGGCGACACCGTGTGGGTTCGAGTCCCACCACCGGCACCAATTAGAAAAGACCGCCGCGGGGCGGTCTTTTCTAATTGGTGCCATGAAATTTGCCCTGCGGGCAAGTGAGGAGAGTTTTTATGCCCCGTTCAGAGCAAGCGATATTCACCAACATGTGTATGGTCTACGATGATGACGGCTACATCCTTGTTCAGGACCGTCTGAATCCCGATTTTCCGGGTATTACATTTCCCGGCGGTCATGTGGAGTACAGGGAAACCTTTGTGGATTCCGTCATCCGGGAAGTGAAGGAAGAAACGGGCTTGGATATAGAAAATCCGATTCTCTGCGGCATCAAGCATTTCTATA
>CAZEPQ010000019.1:0-19642 GCA_964514175.1 uncultured Oscillospiraceae bacterium | reverse complement strand
TGCGCTATGTGGTGTTCTTTTATAAAACCAATCGGTTTTCCGGAACGCTGAAAGACTCCGAAGAGGGAAAAATGTTCTGGATCAAACGATCTGAAATCAATAAGTATGTGCTTGCAGAATATATGGAAGAGATGCTGCGGGTTTTTGAATCTGATTTAATTAGTGAACTCTTTTTTTACAACGATGATGGATTGAAATGTAAGCTTCTTTGAAAGGAACATTTGATTGGACAAACAAAAACTCATTGACACGCTCTCGGAAACAAGTGAAGACCGACTTCTCCTTGCCAAGGTCTACGATAAGATTTCCGCCGGGGAGCGCAAAAACATCCCTGCTTCCACCTGCTTTCTTACAGGCCGTGAACAGGAGATAGTCAAACAATTGATTCACCGTATGGCTGTGTCCGATACACACTTTTTCGGCGGTACGTCCACGGCGGAACGGCAGATCCTTTGTTATGTGCCGGAATATTATGAGGCTGAGGATTTTCTAACTAGCGAGGACAGCCCTGTTGCGGCCCTGCGGGCGGAAATATCCGGCTTTGATTCCTTGAATCATCGGGATTTCCTGGGCGGCATCCTGGGCCAGGGCATCAAGCGGGAAGTGTTGGGAGATATTTTTGTTTCGGAGGATCATTGTGATTTTCTGGTGCTTCGGGAAATGGCGCCATACTTGTTGCAGCATCTTACAAATGTGGGCCGGGCTAAGATCCATTTGACGGAGATCCCGCTGAATGAGCTGGATGTGCCTGAACAGAAAATGAAGACCATCAAGGACACGGTCGCTACGCTGCGGCTAGACAGCATTATGGCCTCCGGTTTTCAGATGGGTCGAAGTAAGGCCCAGACCTTTATCACCGGTGGCAAGACGGAGGTAAATCATGCCCTGGTCACAAAACCGGACCGCATGGTTCAGGAGGGGGATGTGATCTCCTGCCGGGGCCTTGGTAAAATGGTGGTGATGGAGGTAAAGGGACAGACGAAAAAGGGCAGAACCTCCGTGGTGCTGCAAAAATACTTGTAAAGAGGGAGCTTTTATGATAACTTCCATGTGGATCAGGCCCGGAGATGATATTTCTGCCGCTTTGGAGATCAGAGAATCCGTATTTCAAGAGGAATTGGGATGGACAAAAGAAGAGGACAATGATCTTCTGGACAACTATGCCTTTCATCTGGTGCTGATTTTAAATGACGTTCCTGTGGCCACAGGACGGATCACCTATGGCAGTGTGGGGTGTGCCCAGCTCAGCCGAATCTGCGTGCTGAAAAAGTACCGTTGTCAGGGAATTGGCGACGGTCTGGTGAAGGTGCTGGATTATAAGGCCTCGCAAATGGGGTTGCAGTATTCCGTGGTTGATACCATCCCGGAACTTGAAATGTTTTATACACGCATCGGTTATCAAACCACCGGTGAAACAAAAGAAAAACACGGCATGGCGCTTATGACCATGCAGAAGGAGACTAACGATGGAACAAGAGAAAATTGCGCGCATCAATGCTCTGGCAAGAAAGGCTAAGGTGGAAGGGCTGACCCCGGAAGAGATCGTCGAGCGGGACGCTCTGCGTAAGGAGTATATTGCGGACTTTAAGCGGAGCCTTGTGGGTCAGTTGGAGTCTATCACCGTGGTGGAAGAGGACGGTAGCAAGCATAAGCTGAGAAAAAAGGGAGAACAGTAAAAATTTTCTTAATCATGCAATATTCCCTGACTTTCTGCGTCTATTAAAATATAGATGGATTTGAAAGGAATGATATGTATGAAAAGAATCATTGCTGTTTTTGCTTTTGTGTGCTGTTTTTTGGGCATTTCCGCTTGCGGGACTTTGCCGGAAGTTTTTTCTTCTGCTGGTTTGAAATCTGTTTCCGTCGAGCCGGATTTGGTTACAACATCGGTTACGGTATATGACACCTGGTCGGGAGAATCCTGGGAGGTTACGGATGATGCTTTGATCGAGAGGCTTCGTAAGGTGACGGATGTTTCTGATTGGGAAGCCTTGATCGGACTTGGAAATCAGATTTCGGCAGTGCCTAACTATGCAATTGACCTCAATAATGGCACCTGCTTTGGACTGCTTGGGGATGGCTATGTGTTGGGTGGAACTGGCTATGAGTTTGTTTCGGAAGAAAACTTTCGCATCATTGACGGAGTGCAGTTTCAGGTACCCGTGGAGTTTACGGATCTTCTTTATGAGATGACGGTTTACCCGTGAAATGAAAAAATTTTTAACCTGCTGTGGCTTAAAAGCTACAGCAGGTTTTTATCATATGTACACAACGCAAAGTACCGTAATTATGATATGCAGAATCAGGATCAAGGGCATGCCATATTTAAAATACCAGTGCTGCGTCTTGTGACGAAAAAAATGCATGCCCAGATTAGCGCCGATACTGCCGCCAATGATGGCAGAAAGAAACAAACTTTTCTCTGAGATCCTCCAAACTCCCTTTTTCGCCTTTTGCTTGTCAACTCCCATGAGGGCAAATGCCAAAATGTTTATAATAATAAAATATATAAGAACGATTTTCATGGAATCCCCTCCGAAGTATACTATAACATAAAATGCTATGGAACACAATTTAATCCATGATATGTCTGCCACCAAAACAGCGAATCAGTAGAACCCCGGACAGCAGAACGAGCCAAAATCCCAGATCATAATACGCTGCATAGTAGCTTGCGGTCAGTGTAAGAAAAACGGAAAAGATTACAGACAGGGTACTGACACATTTTTCGGCCTTTTCTTGAGATAATTTCAGATGCAGTGTGGTTCGCAGGATTCTGTATCCATCCAGGCCGGGTATGGGAAAAAGATTGACAAGTCCAAGAGAAATGCTGTAAAGGGCTGTGGCGGGTATAATAGGCCAAATCAGGCCCAGCAGGAAACTGAACATGGGGCCCGCTGCGGCAGAAAGACGTTCTTCTTGATAGCTCATGGATGGCACCTGCATCTGTGCACCAGAGAAGGTCAAAGTAAGACACTCGGGGGGCTTTCCCAGCTTCCGTAGCATTAGGACATGTCCCATTTCGTGAAAAGCTGCGGCCCCCAAAAAGGGGAGTACCAGGCACGGACTTAGATAGAATAAAACGGACAGCCACAAAATCAAGCTTGGATGGACCCGAATCTTCATGGAACGAACTCTGCCCACACCGCCTGAGCCTCGTGGGATATAAGATCAACTGCTTCCGTCAGTGTTTCCTCTGTGCTACCGAAGAGACTGTCCATAATACCAGGCAGGGTCAAAGCGGCGGCAATGAGAAACAGCATCAAGGATGTGAAGAACAGCCAACTCGTGAAAATCTTTTTCATGTATATCACCTCGGACAAGTGTATGGGACAGGGCTTTTGGATATGATTTGTTTGACGCTCTGGCCATCATATGATAAAATACAAGTTCAGAAAGTATTTTGCGTAAAAGGAGCGGCTTATGTTAGAACGTGACGAATTACGATTTATAGAAGCAAGAAAAAAGATCATCAGAAGCTATTATCAGAACCTGAATGACATGCAGCAGCAGGCGGTTATGACCACCCAGGGCCCCTTGCTTTTGCTGGCAGGCGCAGGCAGCGGCAAGACTACGGTGCTGATCCACCGAATTGCCAATCTGATCAAATTTGGCTGTGCCGCCGACAGCGAGGACATCCCCGGCTATGTGACCGAGGAGGATGTGGATTTTATCTGTGCCTATGCGGATGAGCCCTTTGAGGACGGAAGAGCCCGGGCGGAAAATCTCTGTGCTATGGAGCCTGCCGCACCCTGGAATATCATTGCCATTACCTTTACCAATAAGGCTGCAAATGAGCTGAAAGATCGGCTTGAGAACATGCTGGGAGAGCATGGCCTAGGTGTTTGGGCCATGACCTTCCACTCTGCCTGCTGCCGGATCCTGCGGCGGGACATTGACCGACTGGGCTATGACAAGAGCTTTACCATCTATGATTCCGCAGATTCGGAAAAGGTGATGAAGGAAGTCGTTCGGGATATGGGGTTGGATGAAAAGACCTTCCCAGCGAAAAGCGTTCTGTCTGCCATTTCCACAGCCAAGGACAAAATGCAGACTCCGCAGCAGTTTATGTCCAATGCCAAATCCTCCACGGATTTTCGTGCGGAACGCATGGGAAGGGCCTATGAGGAATATCAGAAGCGGCTCAAGGCTGCCAATGCGGTGGATTTTGATGATATTATCCTTCTTGCGGTCCGACTTTTGCAGAACCATGAGGATGTGCGGGAATACTATCAGAAGAAATTCCGCTATGTACTCATTGACGAATATCAGGACACCAATAATTTGCAGTATCTTTTGGCAACACTGCTTTCCGGCAGATATGAGAATATTTGCGTGGTGGGTGACGATGACCAGTCCATTTACAGATTCCGTGGCGCTACCATCGCCAACATTTTGAACTTTGAGAAGCAGTACCGGGGCGCCCGTGTGATTCGCCTGGAGCAGAATTATCGCTCCACCAAATACATTTTGGAGGCCGCCAATGCGGTGATCTCCCACAATAAGGGCAGAAAGAGCAAGAAGCTCTGGACTGACAACGATAAGGGCGAACAGATCACGCTGTATGAGGCCTACAATGAAAATGAAGAGGCCAATTTTGTGTCCTCGAAAATTCTTGCGGGGCTTTCTCAGGGACAGAAATTTAAGGACAATGCTGTGTTGTACCGTACCAATGCCCAGTCCAACGCCATAGAAATGTCCTTCAAGCGAAACGGCATCCCGTACCGCATTATCGGTGGTACCCGGTTCTTTGACCGTGCGGAGGTCAAGGATATGCTGGCCTATCTCTGCCTCATCAATAACACCACCGATGACCTGCGTTTGCGCCGCATCATCAATGTGCCGGCCCGTGGAATTGGTGGAAAAACCCTGGAATCCGCAGAACGGCAGGCCATTGTGGCGGGAATCCCCCTGTTTGATGTGGTTGCGGATCCGGGTGGATATTCTTCTCTGGAAAAATCGGCAGCCAAGCTGAAAAATTTTGCCAATATGATTCTGGAATTGAAGAAAAAAAGTGCGGAAATGCCCCTGCCGGAGTTCTATGATGCCGTCGTGGAAGCCACAGGCTATATTGCCATGTTGGATGCCAAGGATACGGTAGAAAATCAGAGTCGAAAAGAGAACGTGCAGGAGTTAAAATCCAGTATCATTTCCTATGTGGAGCAGGCTGAGACGCCCTCTCTCGCCGGATTTCTGGAAGAGGTCAGCCTCTATACGGACATTGAAAAGTACGATCAGGATGCCGATGCTGCGGTGATGATGACAATGCATTCTGCCAAGGGCCTGGAATTTCCCAATGTGTTCCTGGTGGGCATGGAGGATGGATTATTCCCCGGTATGCGTGTATTCACTGACCCAGAGGAAATGGAAGAGGAACGCCGCCTTTGTTATGTTGCTATTACCCGGGCCAAACAGCGGCTATATTTGAGCCACGCCAAGCAGAGAATGCTCTATGGCCGAACCTCTTTTAATCGGATATCCCGCTTTGTTTCGGAGATCCCTGAGGAATACCTCAACCAGCGGAAAAAGACCCAGCGGACATCTTCTCAGAGCACCTTCACCGGGGGCTACGGTTCGGCCTATGGTTCCTCTGGAAGAACTAGCTCCTATGGAACGAAAAAATCCTCTTATGGCGATTATTCCTCCCGCAGTACCCCAAGACAGACCACTGTTGCCCCTATGCTGGAATTGATGAAGGGGGACATGGTAGTACATACCGCCTTTGGTGAGGGGATGGTTGTCAATATTATGAAAATGAACGGTGATGCTCTTCTGGAGATCGCCTTCGATCAGGTGGGCACGAAAAAGTTGATGTTGAAAGCGGCCTCCGCTCACATGAAGAAGAAATAAGAATTCTGTTTCCACATAAAATATCCCGGAGGGATGTTTGTGCGGAGACATATAAGAAAATGGATTTTGTTGTTTTTTGTGATAATTACCCTGATTGGGGCGGCGGTGGTACTCCATACAAAGGTGAACCCGCTGACAGAGGAGCTTGCACTGGCAAAGATCACGGATGTGGCATCCAATGTGATCAATCAGGCGGTCAGTCAGCAGATTGAATCGGGGGATGTGGGCTACGACGACCTTATTAGCCTGGTGCGGGACAATGACGGTAATATCACTGCCCTTACCACGAATATGCAAGAGATGAACCGGCTGAAAACCCAGCTTCTCAGTATTTTGGATGGGGATATCTATGACATCAGCGATGACGAGATCAGCATTCCCATGGGAAATTTGACGGGGATACAGCTTCTGTCGGGCCGTGGCGGATCGATCCCGGTAAAAATTGTGGCAGTCAGCTCATCTGACGCCAATTTTCGGGGGGAATTCTCCGATGCGGGGATTAATCAGACCATTCATCGAATTATGATGGATGTTGCGCTGGACCTGATTATTTTGCTGCCTTCCGGCACTGTCACCGACCATGTTTCCACAGAGGTTTGTGTGGCGGAAACGGTGCTTTTGGGGCAGGTACCCCAGAGCTACACTTATTTTAATGGCGGCAGTGAAGACGCACTGGAATATTACGCCGCGAATGAGGGATGAATTATGACGATTCAGGAAGAAATACTGGCCTTGACCCAGGAGCTTAACGAGGCGGGACATCGGTACTATGTGCTGGACGATCCCACTATACCAGATTATGAATACGATCTGAAGCTGCGTAGACTGGAAGAACTGGAAATGGCCCACCCGGAACTGGCACAGGAGGATTCTCCCACCAAGCGTGTGGGCGGTGAAGCTCTGAGTGCCTTTACACAGGTGGTACATCAGGTGCCTCTGGAGAGCTTGCAGGATGTATTCACTTTTGAGGAGCTACGAGATTTTGATGAAAGGATTCTGGAAACGGCACCTGACCGGGTCTACAGCGTGGAACCCAAGGTGGACGGCCTTTCTGTGGCCCTGGAGTACGAAAATGGTGTGTTTGTCCGTGGAGCCACCCGTGGTGACGGCAATGTTGGCGAGGATGTGACGGAGAATCTGAAGACCATCCGGTCCATTCCTTTGAAGATTGAAAACGCGCCGGAGCGTCTGATCGTTCGGGGCGAGGTGTTTATGCCAAAAAAAGTTTTCCACAAGTTAAATGCCCAGCGGGAAGAGCAGGGGAAGAGCCTGTTTGCCAACCCAAGAAATGCGGCAGCCGGAAGCCTTCGGCAGCTTGATCCTAAAATTGCGGCCCAGCGTCAGTTGGACATTCTGATTTTTAATCTGCAATTTTCCTCCCGTGAATTGGGAAGCTGTCATACAGAAATTCTGGATACGCTGCGGGAAATGAAATTTAAGGTGATCTCTTACAGCCGATGCGCTTCTGTCACGGAGGCGGAAGAGACCATCACAGCCATCAATGAGCATCGGGAGGACTATTCCTATGACATCGATGGTGCGGTTGTAAAGGTAAACGATCTGGTGCAAAGGACACTTTTTGGCAGCACCGCCAAATTCCCTAGATGGGCGTGTGCCTATAAATATCCACCGGAGGTAAAACCCACGGTGGTTGAGGATATTGTGATCCAGGTGGGGCGCACCGGTGTGCTGACCCCCAAGGCGGTGGTAAAGGCGGTACGCCTTTCCGGTACCACGGTGACGAATGCCACGCTCCATAATCAGGACTTTATTTCCGAAAAGGATATCCGAATCGGTGATACGGTTTTGATTCGGAAAGCGGGGGAGATCATTCCGGAAATTCTGGAAGTGGATGTTTCCAAGCGGCCAGAGGGTACAGAGCCTTATCTGCTGCCTGAAGTATGTCCCATCTGTGGAGGTGAGACCCGGCGGGATGGGGATGGTGCAGCGATCCGCTGTGTAAACGAGAGTTGTCCGGCACAAAAGGTTCGTTTCTTAACGCACTTTGCTTCCAGGGATGCCATGGATATCGAAGGACTGGGGAGCGCCATTGTGGAGCTTCTGGTGGATAACGGCTTGGTGAATACGCCGGCAGATCTCTATCACCTGACCGTGGAACAGATCGCGCCTCTGGAGCGAATGGGGCAGCAGTCGGCGCAGAATCTGGTTTCTGCCATTGAAAAGTCCAAAGAGAATGATCTTTGGCGGCTGCTCTTTGCATTGGGGATCCGACAGGTGGGGGCCAAAGCGGCAAAGGTTCTTGCAAATGAATTTTCCACACTGTCCGGACTGCGAAATGCAAGTCTGGAGCAGCTCACTGCCGTTCCGGATATTGGCGGTATAACGGCAGGTAATATCAAGGATTGGTTTGAACGTCCGCTCAATCAAGACTTAGTGGATGAACTGGAGCGCATGGGCGTCAACACAAAGTGCCTCAGTGAAGTTATGGACCGAAGATTTTCCGGTAAAACCATCGTTGTTACGGGAACCCTGGAGCGCATGACCAGACAGGAAGCGGAAGAGACAATTGAAGGATTTGGCGGGAAAGCAGCCGGAAGTGTTTCTAAAAAAACTACTTTTGTGGTGGCGGGACCGGGTGCCGGATCAAAGCTGAAAAAAGCCAATGAGCTTGGGATTCCAGTGTTGTCAGAGGATGAATTCCTGGAATTGCTTCAGTGAAATAATATTCAGAGCATGTCGAAATTCGGCATGCTCTTTTTTAATGCCTGCGGTAATGGCAGGGGAGGGCAATTATGTAAAATGTCAAAATAGGTAACATAATACGGAATAACAGGTTACAAGAATGTAATATATCAAAATTGGTGGTTTTTATGTAAACACAGGTAAACTGCTGAAATTCGCGAAAATACGTCGACTTCGTAACAATGTTACGAACGTGATAATTTGTCGAAAGTGTAACCGAACTGATATTTTTTGATTATTTATGACAAAATAAAAACAAAATAATCAACAAAAAATAATACATAAAAATGTGCCAAGTGCATAAAAGTTTTCTATATCTAGGGGGAATGTGACAAAAACACCACAATTTCTTGGATTTTGCGAAAAAATGATTTACAAATTGTAATTGACATTCGTGCAAAGATGAAGTATGATTTTGGCACAAGCAAAAATATTCTTTCATTTTTGGTGAAAAATTATTCGCGAGGTAACAGTTATGAGTTACAAATTTCGAATTACCGGGCCCATATGTTTTGTCCTGGTTGTGGCATTGATCGTTGGGTATTTCTGCTTTACAACCTGGGCTGCAGTCGATGGTGCATCGGCTTCTGATTCTGGTGCTGTGGCAGTTGAAACGCAAACCACAGAAAATCTCAGTGCATCTGTACCAGTGGAAGAGACACTGGTGGATGCGGTTGCGGATAATGATGTGAACCAGGAAGCATCGATTGTTTTGTCTGATGGCACCGGATATGAGCTTACGGATTCTGAGCGTATAGCAGTTGAGTGTGCAGTCATGTGTGAGGCCGGCGGCGAAGGTGTCGAAGGTCAGATGATGGTGGCACAGAGTATTTTGGATGGCTGTGTCAGAAATAGCTTTAATGCTTTTCAGACCATTTCTAAATATCAGATCCATTCCACCAGCTATAGCAATGTAACCGATGAAGTTCGTGAGTCTGTTTCTAGAGTTTTTGACGATGGTGAACGTATAACAGAGGAAATGACGGACCTCTGGTATAACCCTGCTCTGGTTGAATCCGAGTGGCACGAATTGCAGGAGTATGTTATTACTGTGGGAAGTCATCGTTTCTTCTGGATGAATGATGATATGGATACATAAAATAAGCACCGGGAAGCATTTTGTTGGCTTCCCGGTGCTTTTGTAGTTGTTTATTCTTCTGTAGTCGGGACAAGATTGTCCGGATTATCGACCATTATTTTTCCGTATTTATCAAAGCGCGTGTCGTGAGATCCTGTTATATACACAACATAGTTGTCTGGATGACTTTCTTCGTATTGTGCCACAGCGGAGCCGCTTTGAAAGTATACATAAAGGTGCTCTGCATAGTCAAATGCCTGATGGCCTTCCTCTGGATCAGAAATAAATAATCCAAGGGTGCATCTGGAGCCGACTGCATCTGCTACATGCTGATAAGCTTGAATCATCAGTTCTGCCCGAGTACCTTCGTCACTGCTAAAGTCTATGTAGGTGGATTCGGGGAAGTAGAAGTTATTCAGGATTACTTCTTCAAAGCCCATTTCGCCTAACGTCAGAATCATATAGGTGATATAATCCTGAACAGCTTCGTTTGTGGGGTCCAGCCAATAGCTTCCCTCGCTGGATACCCACAGCGCACCGCCTTCAATGGGCAGTGCCTGAGATATATTATCCAGGGCATATTCACGATCGTCCAGACAGGAGATCATCGCAATCAGGTGAACTTCCTGGGAAATAGCCCGATTCATAAGGGTTTGCACCGCTTCGGTGTTCAGAATTTCACTACCTTCCGAGCGCATTTCTAGAATCAGAGTATTATAGCCGGATTCAGAGAATTCAATTGTGTTGAGCGTGGATCCGTCTTCAAGGGTTTCGTAGTCAACGAACAGGCCGTTTACTTCATTATCTTCCAGAATGAGACTCTTTTCCCCGGAAAGAGTGAAATCCTCCAGAATGGAATCGCCCGTTACAAGTACAGGGTTCTCGGGCTGGGAGAGGGGAGCTTCGGCGGTCAAAGGTGTTTCGGCAGCATCATCTTTGTTAAATGAGAAATAAGCACCGTCTTGAGTATATACTACATAGCGGCTCAGGTAGGAAAATCCGATGATAAGTGCCAGAATGATCATCACGATTAGAACGCCCAGGACGATCAGCGCTCGCTTGAGCCGTAGTTTTTGACGATATGTCATATTCCGTTCCTCACTTCAGTCGGGCGGAGATGCGGCACCAATCATCCTGCATTTCGGTTTCAGTGATCTCAAGACCGGCTATTTCAAGGGCTGCCTTAACTTCCTCGAGCCGGGTGTTCAGTACGCCAGAGCAAATAAACAGACCATCAGGCCGGAGGAAATTGGGTACTACAACGCTCAGAGGAATGATGACGTCAGCCACGATGTTGGCGAGGACAATGTCATAGCCGCCTTCGGAGAGTTGTTCCATCATGGATCTGTCCCCGATCACGTTTCCGGTAACGGCTCTGAATTTGGGGGCGGTCAAGCCACTAAGGGCTGCGTTGTCCCGGGCAATGTCTTCGGCCTTGGGGTCGATATCCACGCCGACGGCAGTGTCTGCTCCCAGAAGTAGGGCTGCAATGGAGAGAATGCCGCTGCCGCTGCCCAGATCTACCACACGTTCTCCGCCTTTTACGGCATTTTCCAGGGCTCTGAGGCACATCTGGGTGGAGGCGTGGGCGCCGGTACCGAAGATCATGCCGGGGTCCAGCAATACGGGAATCCGGTCAGAATCCGGGTCGGGTTCCATCCACTGAGGTACAATGATGAGTTTGTTACCGATGGGAATGGGCTGATAATACTGCTTCCAGCTATTTTCCCAGTCCTCCTCCTGAAGACTGCTCAACGAAACCTCCAGGGTACCCAAGTCCTGATCCGGGTACTGAGCCTTTAAGGCTGCCAATTCACCCTTTAATAGGGCCAGCCGTTCGAGAGCGCTGGCGTCATCCTCGATGTAAAGCCGGAATTGAGAGATGCTGGCCATTTTTTCTGCCAAGTCTTCGTCGACATAGTCCCAATACTGGGTGTTTTCCTCCAGGAAGGACTGGAAATCTTCGGCGTCGTCTATGATAAAGCTGTCGTAGCCCATGGCGGTGAGCTTATCCCCCAGAAAATCAATAGCAGGGGAGATGGTTTTGATGGTCACTTCCAACCACTGCATGACAATTGCTCCTTTCTGTTTGTTTATCATCCTATTCTACATGATTTTGCACCATGTTACAAGTCCAAAGATTTTTTCGTTTACTTTTGAAATAACTGATGTATAATAGATTCAATTGATCCTCGAAAGGAATGTGTATATGACAAATCAGCGGTTCCAATTGCTGCCGGGAGTATATCTCACGGTACTTTCTACTGATAAATTTAAGACAAATTGCCTGTCTTTGAATCTATTGCGGCCCCTTTGCAAGGAAGAAGCCGCGCTCAACGCTCTTCTGCCGGATGTGCTGCTGCGCGGATGCCGGATGTGTCCGGACATGGCCGCTATTGCGGCATGGCTGGACGAGCGGTACGGCGCAGGTGTTCAGGCCACAGCCAGAAAAAAGGGCGAAGTCCAGGCCATCGGTTTCTTCCTTGATTATATTGACGAAAAGTTTGCTCCCGATGAAAATTTGACGGAGGATATTTGCGGTCTGCTGGGTAGTTTCCTTCTGGAGCCTGTTTTAGAGGATGGTGTTTTCCGCCGGGACTATGTGGAAGGGGAGAAGGTCAATTTAATTAACGCCATTATGTCCCAGATCAACGATAAACGCACCTATGCCTCCATTCGGCTTCGCCAGGAGATGTTTAAAAAGGAGCGCTACGGCGTCAGCAAATACGGCGATCAGGAGGATGTGGAACAAATCACGGCGGAAAACCTCTATGCTCATTATAGAAATATTCTGGAGACTTCCCAGATCGAAATACTATATACCGGGCAGCTTCCTGCCCAGACTGTTCGGGGATATCTTCTCAAAGTCCTCAGCGGGCTTCCAAGAGGTCAAATTGTGGCCGTTGGAACCGAGACGGGTTCCATGCCTGTGGCTTCCAGAGAGATTACAGAGGTCATGGACGTATCCCAGGGCAAACTGGTGATGGGCTTCCGTACTGACATCACCTATGATGATCCCAGATATCCTGCACTGCTGCTGATAAACGGGATCTATGGCGGCAGCCTTACGTCCAAGCTGTTTATGAATGTGCGTGAGAAGCTGAGCCTTTGCTATTATGCCTCCTCCGGCATTGACCCATTCAAGGGTGTGGTCATTGTATCCTCCGGTGTGGACGGAGACAAGTATGAGACTGCCAAGGCAGAGATTTTTGCCCAATTGGATGCCTGCTGCGATGGCGACATCACCGAAGAGGAACTGATTTCCACCAGAAGCTACCTCATTTCCTCCCTTCGTTCCAGCGGAGATTCTCCCTACAGTATGGACAACTTCTATCTGGGCCGTATTATTGCGGGGCACAGCTACGAGCCTGAGACCCTGGCCCAGGCTTTGGAACAGGTGACGATGGAGGAACTGCAAGAGACCGCCAAGGGCCTGAAATTAGACACCATCTATTTCCTGAAGGGGGAAGAAGCATGAAAGAATTGATTTTTCCCCGACTGGGACAGACCATTTATCAGGAGCAGCTACCCAACGGGCTACGGATCTACCTGGCGCCCAAGCAGGGGTTTTCTAAGATGTACGCCTTTTTCGCCACGGATTACGGTTCCATTGACACCAAATTTGTGCTGGATGGAAAGCCTTATGTTTCTCCAGACGGTGTGGCGCATTACCTGGAGCATAAGATGTTTGATATGCCCGACGGCAACGCACTGCAAAAGATGTCTGCCACCGGTGCCAGCCCCAACGCCTTCACCAGCTATAATATGACCGCATATTATTTCTCCTGTACCTCTGATTTTGAAGATAATCTGAGGACCCTTCTTACCTTCGTCTCCCAGGGGTATTTCACCCAGGAGAGTGTGGAGAAGGAGCGTGGCATCATTGCCCAGGAGATTAAAATGTACGAGGACAATCCCGGTTCCTGTGTGGACGAGAATTTGTTCTCCGCAATGTATCATAATCATCCTATTTCTGTGCCCATTGCGGGTACGGTGGAGAGTATTCAGGATATCACAGCCCAGACGCTGACCGATTGCCATCGGGCCTTCTACGATCCTTCCAATATGGCCCTGTGTGTTACCGGGGATGTGGAGATGGAGACGGTAAAAAATATCGCCCTTGAAATTCTGCCCAAGGAGCCGGGAGGCGCTTCTGACCGGGATTACGGAGATGTGGAGCCAACCTATCCAAAGATGCGATATATTTCCCAGGAGATGGAGGTTTCCATGCCCATGTTCTCCATTGCGTTCAAATGTCCGGAGATCCCCAAGGGTCCGGAACGCTTTCGTCAGGAGGTCATTGGTGATCTGGCTGCAGAGGTCCTTTGCGGCGAATCCTCAGCGCTTTATATGAAGCTCTATGAGGAAGGGCTCATTGACTCCGGCTTCTCTGTGGGCTACGGCAGCATCAAGGGCCTTGCTACCATGAGCATGAGCGGTGACAGCAACGATCCTGGGGCGGTGCTCAATGAGCTCGTGGCAGAGGCAGATCGCATTGTCCGGGAGGGCGTGGACGAAGATCTGTTCCGTCGGCTGAAGAAATCCAGCCTGGGCCGCCGCATCCGGGGACTTGATTCCTTTGACGGCCTTTGCTACCGGATGGCTATGGCGGATTTTGACGGATATAACTATTTTGCGTTCCCGGAGCTCTACGACGAGATCACCTCTGAGGACGTAAAAAATATGCTGGAGCAGCAGATCGTTCCCGAAATGGCGGTACTGTCTGTGATCCTGCCGAAATCTAGCAAAAAGGAGTGTTCCTGATGTACGGTGAAATCTCGTTTCCCTCTTTGGGCTTGAGCTTCAATCCTGACAGAGTGGCCTTCTACATTGGGCAGAAGGGGATCTATTGGTATGGCATCATCATTGCTGTGGGTTTCCTGCTGGCGGTTTGTTATGCCCTGCGGCGGGCGGATCAGTTCGGTCTGACTCAGGATAATATCATTGATATGCTGATCTGCGCGGTGCCCCTGGCAGTCATCTGTGCCAGAGCGTATTACTGCATTTTCTCCTGGGATTTGTATAAGGATGACCCCATCCGGGTCCTCTACATATGGGAAGGTGGTATCGCAATCTACGGCGGCATCATCGGCGCGGCTCTTGGACTGACCATTTATACCAAAGTGAAAAAGATCAGCACCGGCGCTTTGCTGGATATTGGCGGTCTGGGGTTGATGATCGGACAGAGTATTGGTCGCTGGGGGAACTTCATCAATCGGGAGGCCCATGGCGGCATTACTGACAGCTTCCTTCGTATGGGGCTGACAGATGCCAATGGTGTTGTGACCTACTACCATCCCACCTTCCTGTACGAATCTCTGTGGAATGCGCTGGGACTTCTGATCCTGCATTTTGTATCCAAGAAGCGCAAATATGATGGTCAGATTTTCGTCATGTATATCGGCTGGTACGGCCTTGGGCGGCTCTTTATTGAGGGACTTCGTACCGACAGCCTGTACTTTATGGGCACAAATCTTCGGGTGAGCCAGTTGGTGGCAGGCTGCTGCGTCCTGTTTGCGGTGGTATTTCTGTTTTATCATGCTGTGTTCAAGGAGCACGATCCTGAGGAGCTTTATGTCCATGCGGTGAAAAACCAGGCTGCCGAAGTGGAAGAAATGGAAGAAATGGAAGAACAGGATTCTGCGGAAGTCGAAACAACTGAGGAAGCTGAAGAACCTGTTCAGGAATCAGAAGCAGAAGAATAATATTTTGCCCGCTGCCGTACGTTTGGCAGCGGGCATTGATATATCTGTAAAGATTTGCTTGCGGGAACAAGCCTGACGCTGTATACTAGGAATGAAAGCAAGGAGGTTCCCTATGGATTTTATTGGCCATTTTAAAACCATCACCCATCATAAGCTGTTGGTGATGGGCTACTGCTTCCGGGTAGGGCTCATTCGGCAGGGACTTATGCACGATATGAGCAAATATTCTCCTACAGAGTTTCTGGTGGGGGCGAAATACTATTCCGGCACCCGAAGTCCCAATGCCGCAGAGCGCGAGGAACTGGGCTATTCCACCGCATGGATGCACCACAAGGGGCGGAACCGGCATCACCTGGAATACTGGACGGATTACGGCATCAAAACCATGGACATGGTGGGGCAACCTATGCCCACAAAATACATGGTGGAGCTGTGTCTGGACCGAATCGCTGCCTGTCGGGTATACCATGGCAAGGCCTATACGGAACGGGATGCTCTGGACTATCTGGAACATAGCCGTGATTCCACACTGATGCATCCTCAGACAAGGGCACAGGTGGTAGAAATATTGACTATGCTGGCGGAAAAAGGGGAGAAGGAAACCCTCAGGTATATCCGTAGGGTGGTTCTGAAAAACAAGGTAAAGTATTATATGAATCTGCCAGTGGCCCCTGTTGACCCGGCGGAAAAGGACAAAACCTTTGTCTCAGGGCAGGAACTAAAAGAGCTTTGTGAAAAGAATCCCACGCCCTTCTACCTGTACGATCAGGCAGCCATCGAAGCAGCGGCAGGGGAGATTCGGCAGGCATTTTCCTGGAATCCCGGCCATAAGCAGTTTTTTCCGGTGAAGGCAACTCCCACAGCCGGAATTTTGAAGTTGCTGCGGGAAAAAGGGCAGGGCGTGGTCTGTTCCTCGGCAGCAGAGCTAGAATTGTGCAGCCGCTGCGGGTTTGCGCCGGAGGAAATCCTGTTTCTGCCCAACTATCCCAGGGCGGAAGATCTGAAAAAGGCTTCTGAGGTTGGCTGCCAAGTTATTCTGGACGGTGCTGATCTGCTCCCAGACTTTGAAAAATATGGCCTGCTCCATGATACCGTGGGCATGCGTGTTACCCCGGAGGGCATCTTCCGCTTTGGCGGTAAGGAAGTCAAGACTGAGGGAGTAAAGTTTGGCCTGAATCCTCAGCAGGTAAAGGAAACTGCTGCCCGGCTGAAGGAAAAGGGTGTCAAAGCCGTGGGACTTCACGGATACCTTTCCGGAAATACCCTGAATACGGCCTATTACCCCAAGCTGACAGAAATGCTGTTGGAGCTGGCTGCGGAAGTGGAAAAGATTCTTCCCGTAGAATATGTCAACATTTCCGGTGGCATCGGCATTGCCTACACCCCGGAGGACAGCAAGCCGGATATTGTGGCCTTAGGGCAGGCGGTAGAGGCAATATTCCGGGAAAAGCGCACCGGAGGCATCCTTCCGAATCTGCGGCTTTATACAGAGCTTGGGCGCTTCATAACTGGCCCTGCCGGTGTTCTGGTGACCGAAGTGTGTCATATTAAGAAGACTGGGCGAAACTTTGCCGGGGTGGACGCTTCCGCTTCGGACCTGATGCGACCCATGATGTACGGCGCCTACCACCACGCTTCTGTGGCGGGAAAAGAAGGAGCCCAAACTCGTGAAAAATGGGACATTGTGGGTGCTGTTTGCGAAAACACGGATAAATTTGCGGAGAATCGGATGCTGCCGCCCCTGGAGGTGGGGGATATTCTGGTGATCCACGATGCCGGTGCCCACGGACATTCCATGGGCTATCAGTACGGCGGACGGCTTCGCTGCGGAGAATATCTCCGCAGCATAGGGGGCGAAATTACCATGCTTCGCCGCCCGGAAGAGATTGAGGATTATTTGACCACCCAAGTCTTTTAACCTCCCAGGCCCAGCGTCAGGGCCAATATGCCTGCGGTGGTCACACCCAGGGTGGTGATGGCCAGCAGCACCTGACCAATGTAGGGGAGAAGGCCCCAAATGATTCTGCGGACGCAGATGCGGCGGAGGTAATCTTCGTGGGAGTTGGCTCTCTTGGGCATGGGGACGGATAAAAGATCGCTGATGTAAATGTTGTTGTCGGTACGCATGTTATTTCCTCCTTGAGGTTTATTCCTTGTCTCAAGTATAAATTAAGATGTGTACCAAAAATGGTGCTTACATTCCTGATTCTATCTGTGATAAAATCACCGATAGAATCAGGATGATTTGCTAAAATAATTTCAGAAAGAAACGCAAAAGGAGTGTTGACATGGGAATTTACGCAGTCACCGGCGGTTCCAGCGGCATCGGAGCCAAAACGGTGGAATTTTTGAAGCAGCAGGGGCATACGGTCTATAATATCGACCTGAACAACGGTGATATCACCGCAAACCTTGCCACGGATGACGGACGCCAGCATGTAATGGATGAGCTGCATCGGATCAGCCCCGATGGTCTGGACGGACTGGTCTGCTGTGCCGGTGTGTCTAATTCCTGCGGTAACCTGAAGCTGATCATTTCCCTCAATTATTTTGGCGCGGTTCGTCTGGCAGAGGGCGTCTTCGACCTGCTGGAGAAGCGTCGTGGCGCCTGTGTTGTGGTGGTATCCAACACCATTTCCCAGGGTGCTGCCCGTATGGACGTGGTAAACCTGTTGAATAACCAGATGGATGAGCCTCGTGTACTGGCCCTTATGGAGAAACTGGACAATCAGAAGGACGCTCACGCCATGTATGTTGCCACCAAGTATGCTTTGGCTCGCTGGATGCGTCGCGTTTCCGCCGACTGGGCGGCTCATGGCGTTCGTATCAACGCCATTGCACCCGGCAATGTGGAAACTGCCATGACCGCAAAGCTGTCTCTCTACGAGCGTGTGGCGGTTCTGGCTCTGCCTATTCCCACCATGTATGGGGAGGATAAGCTGATGGATCCTGCGGATATCGCCAACTCCATCGTATTCCTGGTTTCTCCCCAGGCCGGCGGCGTCAATGGCATCATCCTGTTCTGCGATGGCGGCACTGACGCTCTGCTGAACACGGAAAAGGTCTATTAAGGAGGTGCGGATATGATCAGAAAATATATTGAAGCCATGGAAAAGGGCGATTATAAGGCTCTTGCGGAGTGCTTTGCACCCAAGTGCCGTTATTTCGACTATTGCCCCATTGGCGCAAATCGTGATAATTACCACGTCTACGGAAGAACTGCCATCGAGATGTTCTTCCATAATAAGTTTACCTTCCGAATCCTGTCCATCTCCGACCCGGTCATTGAAAGTGAGGATTCCGCTAACTTCCTGGTGTCCTATGGAAATACATATCTCTACGCACGGGCCACCATTGAAAAGTATACTGCCGATGGTCTGATCGAGGAATTGACAGTAAGACCCGCATAATATCTTATAACAAACAACAGAGCAAGTACGCACAGGGGCGCGTATTTGCTCTGTTAATTTAAGTGAGGATAAATCCGGCATACGAAATCCAAATATTTGTACATACCAACGAAAAGCCCAAAATCCCTTGACAAATTTATTGAAAAATGCTATTCTAGCCATGGTCATACAACTGACGGAAGTGGATAACCACATGGAGTATGGCCCTTTGAATGCCGACCGTCTGGGCGAATGTCCGGATAGGTGGGCTTTTTTCATGCCCAACCGAATTTCCGGGAAACTAGATTTAGGAGTGTTGAAACATGAAAACTGATATCGAAATTGCACAGTCCACAAAGATGCTTCCCATTTCCTCCGTCGCCGAGAAAGCCGGCATTGATGAGGAACTTCTGGAATACTACGGCAAGTATAAGGCCAAGCTGGACATCACATCGCTTAAAACTGCCCCCAGAAAAGGCAAGCTGATCCTGGTAACTGCCATCAACCCCACTCCCGCAGGCGAGGGTAAGACCACCACCAGCGTAGGTCTTGCTGACGCGCTGTGCGCTCTGGGTAAGAATACCATGCTCTGCCTCCGTGAGCCTTCTCTCGGTCCTGTTTTCGGCGTCAAGGGCGGCGCAGCCGGCGGCGGCTATGCCCAGGTTGTTCCCATGGAGGATATCAACCTCCATTTCACCGGTGATTTCCATGCCATCGGCGCTGCCAATAACCTGCTGGCGGCTATGATCGACAACCATATCCAGCAGGGAAATGCCCTGGATATCGACGTGAAGAATATCACCTGGAAGCGCTGCGTGGACATGAACGACCGCCAGCTCCGCAATATTATCTGCGGTCTGGGCGGCAAGATGCAGGGCGTGCCCCGTGAGGACGGCTTTGATATTACGGTTGCCTCC
>CAZEPQ010000018.1:0-20297 GCA_964514175.1 uncultured Oscillospiraceae bacterium | reverse complement strand
GCCTCTTGAACCCCATTCAAGCGCGATACCAAACTTCGCCACACCCGGATTTTTTTGTGGCTCTCTCGAGCGCTCCAATATAATACTACAGAATTTGAAAAAAAGCAAGTCTTTTTTTGAGAAATTTTAAAAAATTTTTCGAATTTCAAAATTCATTGATATTCCAAGGGAAATCTGCTCTGTAGGGGTTGACATCAATAAAAAAAGATGTATAATCAAAATAACACATGAACAATCGTGCATATGTTTACGGGAGGTTTTATTATGAAAAAGACTTTTAAAATGGAAAATCTGGATTGCGCCAATTGTGCTGCAAAAATTGAAGCTGCAATCTCCAAGCTGCCCGGTGTTGAAAGCGCCAGCGTGAACTTCCTGATGCAGAAGGTCACTATTGAGGCAGAGAAGGAAGCACTGTCGGAAATTGTGAAGCAGGCTGATGAGTGCTGCCGCAAGGTTGAGCGGGATTGCCGCATTATTTACTGACATGAAGAAGCTGACACGTTCTCAGAAAAAGCGTCTTGGGCGCATTGTGGTCTCTGCGCTGCTTTGGCTGGTGCTGGCGGTCGTAGAGCCGGAAGGCTTGTGGGGGCTGCTGTATGTGGTTCCGTACCTGATCGCCGGTTACGATGTCCTATATGACGCCATCCGCAATATTTTCCATGGACAGATCTTTGATGAAAACTTCTTGATGTGCATTGCCACCATCGGTGCCTTCGGATGCGGAGAGTATCCTGAGGGCGTTATGGTTATGGTGCTGTACCAATTGGGCGAGCTGTTCCAGAGCATTGCCGTAGGCCGCAGCCGTGATTCCATTGCGGCAATGATGGCCCTATGCCCCGATGAAGCCAGAGTGCTTCGGGACGGGGAGACGGAGATGCTGGACCCGGAGGAAGTGGAAGTTGACGAGATCGTGGAGGTCTGGCCCGGAGAAAAGGTGCCTCTGGATGGGGTAGTGATCTCCGGCGAAAGCACCTTGGACACCTCACCCCTGACCGGTGAATCCGTTCCCAGAGTTCTGGAACCCGGCATGGCGGTCTTTAGCGGCTGTGTGAATCTGTCCGGCGTAATTAAATTTCAGGTTACAAAACCTGCCGGAGAATCCAGTGCAGCAAAGATCATCGAAATGATGGAGTCCGCCACAGAGAAGAAGGCGAAAACCGAGCAGTTTATCACCCGGTTCGCACGGTATTATACTCCGGCAGTCTGTATTGCGGCGGTGCTGCTGGCTGTAGTCCCGTCTCTGGTGACAGGGCAGTGGGGCGAATGGATCTATCGAGCCATGACCTTCCTGGTTATTTCCTGCCCTTGCGCCTTGGTGATCTCTGTACCTCTGACCTTCTTTGGCGGTATTGGCTTGGCCTCCCGCAGCGGTATCCTTGTGAAATCCGGTGGCGATCTGGAAAAACTGGCCCAGGCCAACGCTTTTGTCTTTGATAAAACCGGCACACTTACCAGTGGCAGCTTTTCCGTCACTGAGATTCTTCCTCAGGGTGTGACCGAGGAAGCGCTTCTGGAGAAGGCTGCCTATGCAGAATCCTCCAGCACCCATCCCATAGGCAGAAGTGTGGTAGCGGCTTATGGAAACACTTTTGATGGCAGCAGAATGGCCTGCCAGCAGGAGCAGGCAGGCCGAGGCGTTTCGGTGATTTTGGATGAAAAAACCGTGCTGGCTGGTAACCGGAAGTTCTTGGTGAGTCACAATGTGCAGGATGTGCCGGAAGCCACCAACGGAACCACTGTATTTGTGGCAGAGGACGGGGTATATCTCGGTCTTATCCAGTGTGAGGATACGGTAAAGCCCGGAGCCAAGGAAGCACTGGAGATGCTGTCTCAGCTTGGAGTGAAAAAACGCGCTATGCTGACCGGCGATGACAGCTCTGTTGCCGGCAGGGTGGGTGAGAAGCTGGGCCTGACGGAGGTACATGGCAATCTTCTGCCTGGTGATAAGCTGGATGAGTTGGAGAAGCTGCTCTCCGGGAATGAAAATGGCACACTCTGTTATGTGGGCGACGGGATCAATGATGCCCCGGTGCTTCGTCGGGCAGATCTCGGTATAGCCATGGGTGCCATGGGCACCGATGCCGCCATCGAGGCTGCGGATGTGGTGCTGATGGACGATGATCTGGCAAAGCTGCCAGAGGCCATGGGTATCGCCAGAAAAACCACGACCATTGCCCGTCAGAACATTGTATTTGCGCTGGGGGTCAAATTCCTGGTGATGCTGCTGGGTGCAGCAGGTATTGCCAGCATGTATTTGGCGATATTCGCCGATGTTGGTGTTTCGGTGATCGCCATTCTCAATGCCTGCCGCCTTATGGGCAGGACAGGGAAGTAGTACGGACGATGTCCATAAAATCCTGCATGGCCTGGGTGATGTATTTGTCCCGGTGCCATGTCAGGGCCATTCGGCGCTGGAGGTCGATGCCTTCTACGGGGATTTCTGCCACCTGTCCGCTTTTCAGTGCGTGACGGGCCAGCTCGTAGGGGAGGATTGCGATGCCTTCCCGGTGACTGGCAGCATCCAAAAGCACCAGAGAGCTGGCGGATTCCCAACGGGGACGGAGGGAATAACCCAGTTCACGAAGCTGGGCTTCAAACTGGTCCCGAACGCCTGCGCCCTTTTCACGGAGCAGCAGGGGCTGTTTTACCAGCGTTTCAATATCAATTACATTGTGTTTCAGCAGGGGATCGTCCGGGGCTACGACAGCCACCAGACGGTCCTCTGCAAATATTTCCTGAATTAGATCTTCGTCACCGGGGCTTTCCTCCATGATGGCCAGGTCCAGAGCCGCACAGCGAAGAAGCCGCTTGAGTTCGCTGCCCTTCCAGCACTGGACGTGGACCTCTGTGGAGGGGTATTTGCTGCGGAATTCGCTGAGCCAGGGCTGAGCCAGCATTCCGGCGGTAAAGAACAGTCCCAGCTCCAGGGATTGGGGCTGAGAATCCCCCTTCAGAGAGGATTCCATCTCCTCAAACATGTCAAGCATCTTGCTGGCATACTGGAAGAGCCGATCTCCGGCGGGGGTGGGATAGAGCCGACGGTACAGCCGTTCAAACAGACGTGTCTCGTAGTGTTCCTCCAGTTCCCGGATGGCCTGAGACACAGAGGGCTGGGTCATATAGAGCTTTTTTGCGGCGGCAGTCATGCTGCCGGTTAAATACACGGTGGAAAAAATCTTTAAATGGCGTGTTGTCATGGCTTTTCCTCCAATATTCCGGTCTCCTGAAAGCCCCGGAGAAATACCTTCTTATCATAATTATAAAAGCAAAAATCCCCGACGGGAGCAGTAAAGGATGTATTGGAATACCAGAATCGATGCTTTAAGGCAAAATCCTTCATAGTATTATAGGGGACAGAAATATAGAGTTCTCCTACGGTGCCGTTTGTGGAGGCGTGATATAGATCCAGGGTCTTGTTCCCAAAGACAACCGCCACCAGGTTTTGAAAGCTCTGACCGTGGATGGTCCCTGTCAGGGTGGCATAGGAAAGAAGACCACGGTTGTCCAGCTTTCCATCCTGCTGCATTTTTGATTTTACTTCAGATAGGCGCATACCAATCGACCTCCTATGGAAATCATTATACCATAGGTGTTTTGTTTTCTACAAGTGAAAATGTATCGGAAGTTTTCATATTGATAGAGAAATTTCTGTTTTTGAACGTGGCACTTCCGGGAAATGGGTGGTAAAATAATAGCACAAAAAGAAAGGAGCTATTATTTATGGCATATTATATTGGACCCCGGTGTTCTGCATGTCATTACTGCTTCAACGAATGTCCCGTTGGAGCCATCCGTTTTGTAGGCGCCAGCTATTCCATTGATGAATTTAAGTGCATCGGCTGCGGTAAGTGCGCCGAGGTATGTCCCGCAGGCATCATTTATGATCCTGAGAACCCTGAGAAGGTGGAGCCCCATGAGCCTCAGGAAATGAGCTGTGATCTGGTGGTACTGGGTGCAGGCGGTTCCGGCCTGGTTTCCGCAGTCAGATACGCCCAGAAGACCGGCAAGAAGGTAGTGGTGCTGGAGAAATCCAAGAAGGTTGGCGGCAACACCAATCTGGGTCACGCATTTATGATGCGTTACACCGGCTGGCATGAAAAGGCCGGTCTCAAGGATACTCGTCGTGAATTCATCGACCAGCTCTATAACGATACCGGCAAGGTGATGGATTACACCATGCTGGAAAACGCTACATATGCCCTCAGTGATATGTTTGACTGGCTTTGTGAGTTCGGCGGTTGTGAAGATTATTTTGTGCTGAAAAAGCCCGGCGATCCCGGTTTGCCTCCCGGACTTCCTTTTGCTTTGATCGACTTCCCCAACCGCATGGACAACAAGAAGTGTACCGACACCTCCATGGGTCCCGGTTGGATGGGTACCTATGTGGTTCAGAAGATGATGGAAGAGGGCAAGAAGCTGGGCGTTGAGGTCTTTACTCAGCATCGTGCCGCCCATCTGCTGACGGATGAAAACGGCGCATTCTGCGGCGTTGTTGCGGAGAATCCCGGCGGAACCGTCACTGTTAAGGCGAAAAAGTGCATCATTGCCACCGGTGGCTTTGCACACAACGATGCTATGATGGAAATGTGCAATCCCAACTTCTTCAATGGTCGCCCTGTCAAGCGTCTCAGCGTTGCTTCCACCACCGGCGACGCCATTGAAATGGTGAAGGAACTGGATGGTCAGCTTGACTTTGAGCGGCTGAGAGTACCGGCAGGCGGTCCTGTACATCATCCCTACGATTACACGGTTATGAGCCTTTCTGGTTTTGGCGCACCTCAGGTGGGCTACGACGGCAAGTTCCACGAGTTCGGTATGGGCGGCGGCGGTGCTTCCGGCTGCGCTCTGGACGAGCTGGAAGGCGGTGAAGTTTTTGCCATTATGGACATCAATGGCATCCGCAAGAACGGCGAGGGCCTTGCTGCCCGTAATACCGATCCCGCTACCCAGGAGGCCAAGGAGAATTATCTCCGTGAGCTGAATAAGGAAGCTGCCTATGGTTACGGTGCCCATAAGGCCTGGACCCTGGAAGGCCTGGCTGAAAAGCTGAATCTGAATCCCACCAAGTTTGTGGCCGAGATCGAGGCATACAACAAGAAGGTGGACGAGGAGAACGCAAAGCCCCAGCCCGAGATGCCTCCCATGCCCGGCCCCTTCGGTCCTCCCCCCAAGAAGGATAAGATCGAAACCGCACCTTTCTATGCCATTGCCAACGGACGTTTCAGCGAGTCCGCTTCCGGCGGCATCGTCACGGATACTTATCTCCATGTGCTGAAGAACGACAACACCGCGATCCCCGGTCTCTACGCCGTGGGTGATAGCTGCCGTGGTCTGTTCCTCAAGTCCAACGACAACGGTAAGTTTGGCGAAATGCCTTGGGCCATGGCCTCCGGCTTTATGGCAGGCAACTACGCCGCAGAGGATATTTGATATTATTCTCCTTCCATATACAATTGACAGGCCGCAGAAGCCATCGCTTCTGCGGCCCGTCATGTATATAATAGTTATCAGATGAATTTCAGCACACCGCCGGAGGGAAGGGAAGCGTCTTCTCCCTGACCTTTGGCAGTGATGGTAACGCCTGCGGCGGTCTAGATTATTTTAATGAACTGGTTATTGTTCGATGATGTTGGGAATGCCTGACTGATCCATCCAGGAAAAAATGCAATCTTCCCGGGATGGATATACGCGTTTGGTGATTGGTTGGGGATAACCAGAAATCGTATCCATAAATCTGGCATGAGCATCGGAAGAATAGTAACCAGAAAAACTATAGTTGCTTGGTAGCTCACAAATACGGGTAAGCAAAAGGTCTGTATCTGTATGTTTTAGATTGCCCAGATATTTTGTGTGAGCGCCAACATTTCCATAGTATAGATCTAGCGTCTGTGTAACATTAAAGAATGCCCATTGAGGAGAAGAATCATCTATGCTTCCTCCGACATTTAGCTTGTTTGTCATGTGTTGGTAGATTGCTTCTTCATTGAAATTTGAGACGGCGTAAGAAAGTGCGGTGGTATCAATCCCCAGTTCAGAGGCCTTACGAATCAAAGCTTGACAATCACTTTTTTCTGCTCGTATAGATTCATATTTACGCATTCGTGGATTCGGTACATAAATGGGAATCGTCAAGCGCGCGTTGGCGGTGGGGAATTGTGTCATTACGTCAGCGATATCAAAAAATTCGTTACACAAGATTTTGCTGACAATCAGATTAAAGTAAGCTTTAAATCCATTTTTTGTTGCCCAACGTGCGGTTTCAATCAGTTTTTGATAACCATAATGATTTTGTACGACTCTGTTGTGAGACATTTCGCTTCCGTGTATTGCCAGAAATAAACTGTCAGCACCAGCTTCGTGGAGTGCTTCAAGTATTTTATCACGATTGGTCTTTGATATAAGAGCGATTCCCGTTGTTGGAACAGGGAAATTAGAGTAGGAATAGTAATCGGGCAAGACCGCGTGGGTATATCGAATAATATGTTCGATATCTGGATGACAGAATAGCTCATTTCCCAAAGTGAGTGAAATATTTCCTGAAAGCGTGTGAAGAATCTTTGACATTATTTCAATGCAGAAATGGTAGTCATCCAATGGCATGATGGGGGCTGGACCGCCGTTTACATAACAATGTTCGCAATTTGTACTGCATCCGGCAATGGTGATTTCAAAAGTATATTTCATGCTTGCTTATGCTCCTTTATTACTTTGATTATCGGGGCAAAACAGGCATGGCGACCATAAATCGCTCTATACAAGGTCGCCTTTAAACCTGTTTTGTATAGAGCATATCAAGCATGTGGAAGGGTAAGGGGAATATCATAATTGCACCTCCTTGTGGGCATTATATCAAGTAAACGTAATAGATTCAAGCTTTCTGAAATGGAAAAACGGGACTGCGTGTGCAGTCCCGTAAGTAGTTTTATACATATTTCAGCACACCGCCGGAGGGAAGGGAAGCGTCTTCTCCCTGGCCTTTGGCAGTGATGGTAACGCCTGCGGCGGCGTCCAGACCCTCAGCAGAGCCGATAAGGGTGATCTGGGAGTCCTTGGTGGCGGTGAAGGTGCTGCCTTCGGTGAGCCGGAGCTGGGGATAGCCAGCAATGCCGCCGGTGATGGCGGTGTCCACCAGGTTCAGGCAGGTCTTGCGCTCGGGGTCCAGGCAGTTGAAGTCGCCGAACAGTTCCATTTCTTCCATGGTGACCTGTACGCCGTATTCATCCTCGGAATGGGTGCGGGTCTGGTAATAGTGATCATCGTCGGTGAGCATAGTCTCCAGGATCACGCCGTCGGTGCCGGTGATGCGGCAGTTTTTCAGGTACATGTCCGCATTGGTGCTCTTGCAGCGGAACATGGGGCCCTTAGAGGTAAGGTCGCAGTCCTTCATGCGAATGGTGCCGATATCCTCAAGGTCATGCATACCGCCATGGATCAGGAAGCCGTAGCCCTGGCACTGGCCGTTTACGTCACGGAATACCACAGAGGAGTTTCCGTCCTGAATGCCGAACACATTGCCGGAGGAAACGTTGCAGTGATTGAGAACCACATGACAGCCGTTGTCGGAGTAGATGCAGTAGCCGTTGTCCTTCATAATGATGTCGGAATCGTTGGCTTCCAGATACACATATCCGCCGGCGGAATCCGTGGACAGGGCGGCCCAGGCTTCACCGTAGATTCTGCAGTTGTAGAAATAAGTTTCGGAATTATCCATGGAAAGGTGGGTGCGGCAGTTGCCGCCCAGACCAAGAGGATAGGGAGGCTCCATCATGCCGGGGCCAATAACAGGCTTATACCAATCGGGCAGGGGACCGCCATAGGTCTCTAGGTTGGCGTCAAAGACCTTTAGGGTTGCGCCAGTGGTGGCAATGGTAGCGGCACGGGTTGCACCGTGAGTAATGATTTGACCGCCGCGGATGTCTACTACAGCCTCTTTTTCTGCCAGAATGCCGGTGCCTTTGCAGGTAAAGTCGCTGCATCCGGGACCAGACAGGGAAATATCTGGGTTCATAACCACGGTTTTTCCGCCGTCAATGACCAGAGCGTTGAGTTCATTTTTATCGGATTCAATTTTAAAGTTCTGAATGCAGCCCTTGGAGATTCCAGCGGAATAGCCAACAACACCGGAACGGCTACCGTCTACCTGACCGTCCACAAGCCACAGAGCAGCCTCTGTCTGTTCCGCCTGGGCAAAGCCGGGACGATTATTCTTTGCCAGAGGATTGCGGCCAATGATAAACTTTGTTTTCTCGTTGAGATTTGCCATATGTTTTGTCTCCTTTCGGAATACTGTGCTTAGATTTGGTTGATAGTATGTTATCAAAAGAATTTGTTTGCGTCAATGGCTCCTGAAATCAGGTTTGAAATTGAAGGTCTCAGGTTTGATTTTGATGGTAAATTTTAAGTCTTTTTGAACAGTGAGCCCGTTTCCTTGCCTTTGTGAGGAAAATATGATATGATACCATTTGAAATACTTTGTAATTTTTTGTATCATCTAAAATAGAAAGAAGGGAGGAATGCCCATGATGGATCTACTGGGTAAGGTTGGAGAAATCGTATTTGATCTGGTGGAAAGGGGAACCCCGGTAACAACCGTGCTTCGGTTTGTGTTTCCTGTTTTGACCGTTATCATTTTGCTTCGCTGTGCCATCAGCCTTTTGGCCTTCCGAAAGGAGCCGGAGATCTGGGGACATATTGCCTTTGAGGACGGTTCCCGGCTGCCCATTACCCATTGGGAAAATACCCTGGGCCGCACCAAGCGGAATGACATTCAGATGAATTTTGAAAATATCTACAAGCAGCATGCCGTTATTACCCGCTATGACGACGGTAGCTGGACCATTGGTGACGTTGGCGGACGTGGCGGCATTGCTGTCAACGGTCATGTAATTACCGGCCTGACTGAGATCGGCTACGGCGACCTCATCGACCTGAACGGGCTGGAGGTCACCCTTGTTCCCATCACTGAGGAGGAGGCAGAGTATATTGCTTCCTGCCGAACCAACCCCAAGCATGTAATGAGTCCTGCGGTAACGCTCTTGCTGCTGACGATTTTTCAGTTTTTCTCTGTGCTGCAGCTTATGATCTCCTGTGATACGGAGTATTGGTCCAGCATTTACGTTGCCTTCTTTGGGACAGCGATTATGATGTGGGTGCTGTTTTTCTTCAATAAGCTGATGCACCGCAGCGGCTTTGAGGTGGAGACCATCGCCTTCTACCTATGTACCATGGGGCTTTCCGTAATCGCCTCGGTGGTGCCGGAGGAATTGACAAAGGCGCTGATTAGTATGGTGCTGGGCATCATTCTGTTTATGGTGATCGGCTTCTGTATGCGGGAGCTGAACACCGCAAAAAAACTGCGGTATATTGCTGCCGCTCTGGGGCCTGTCCTGCTTGTGGTCGTGCTGCTGTTTGGCATTGATCCCGAGTTGACCGGTGGTGCCAAGGGCTGGCTCCGGATCGGACCCATGACCATTCAGCCTTCGGAGCTGGTGAAGATTTCCTTCGTGTTTGCCGGTGCATCCACCCTGGATCGCTTGATGACCAAGCGAAACCTGTTCCTGTTCATCGTTTATTCCGGCATATGCTGCATTTTGCTGGCTCTGTGTAATGATTTCGGTTCCGCTATGGTCTATTTCGCGGCCTTCCTTGTGATTGCATTTCTCCGTTCCGGCGATTTCGCAACCCTGTCTCTGATCTGTGCAGGTACGGGCTTTGCTGGGGTCATGGCGCTGAAGCTCAAGCCCCATATTGCCTCCCGTTTTTCTTCCTGGCGACATATCTGGGAAGATATGTCCGGCGGCGGCTTCCAGCAAACCCAGGCCCTCATGTGTCTGGCAGCCGGTGGCCTGTTCGGCCTTGGCGCGGGAAACGGTCAGTGTAAATATGTTTTCGCAGCGGACTGTGATATCGTATTCTGTACGGTCTGTGAGGAGTGGGGCCTGATTATTGGTATCTGCTGTGTTCTGGCTGTGGTGATCATTGCCATGTTTGCGGTGCGCTCCGCATCCCTCTGCCGCAGCTCCTTCTATGCCATCTCGGCCTGTGCGGGCATGACCATTCTTCTTGTTCAGATGATCCTGAACGTGTTTGGCACCATCGACTTCCTGCCCTTTACCGGCGTGACTTTCCCGTTCCTCAGTAACGGCGGTTCCAGTATGATGGGCGCATGGGGACTTTTGGCCTTTGTGAAGGCGGCAGATACCCGGCAGAATGCCAGCTTTGCCACCAGCCTTCCCTCCAATGCACACAGGAGGTATGCCGAATGAAGAAAATATCAAGCCGTTCTGTGATTACGGCGCTGCTTTCTATTCTGATTATCGTGGGCCTTGGTTTGTTTGTGGTGCAGTATTTCTTAAACGCCAGAACCTGGGCCACCCATCAGGGAAGCCCCCATGTATATTCCGGCGGCAATATTTCCACAGGTATCATTGTGGACCGGGACGGCGTTACCATCCTGTCCAACGGATCCAGCCGGGAATATGCTTCGGATGAAATGATCCGTAAGGCTACCCTGCATCTGCTGGGTGACCGCTACGGCAATATCGAAGCGCCTCTCATCAACACCTATGGCGAATATATGGTGGATTACAGTCCCATTACCGGACTGTATGACAGCACCGGCGGCAATCGACTGAATCTAACCCTGTCCTCTGATGCTTGTGTCACGGCACTTAATTATCTTGGTCAGCGAAAGGGCACCGTGGGCGTATACAACTATAAGACCGGCGAAATTCTTTGTATGGTCTCCTCCGGTACCTACGATCCCTATGAGCAGCCCTCCTGGGACGAGATCGAAACCTCGGATTACTATGAAGGTGTGTTTGTAAACCGTTTTACGGCCTCCACCTTTGTGCCCGGTTCCATTTTTAAGATCGTCACCGCCGCTGCGGCCATAGACAATATTCCCGATGTGTTTACCCGCAGCTTTGACTGTCAGGAGGAAGAAATCATCAGCGGTGAATATATCATCTGTGATGATTACCATGGAAGCATTTCCTTTGGAAATGGCCTCATCAAGTCCTGCAACATCGTATTCGGTACACTGGCGGTGGAACTGGGAGCCGATACGCTGACACGATATGCCGAAGCTGCAGGTATCACCAGCAGCATTGCCTTTGACGGCACTGCCACTAAGGCAGGTCAGTTTGATCTCACAGGGGCCAATGACGCTTCCGTTGCCTGGGCCGGAATTGGTCAGTATACCACCCTGATCAATCCCTGTCAGTTTATGACCTTTATGGGTTCTGTGGCCAATGGAGGCGTTGCGGCAATGCCCTATGTGGTGTCCAGTGTGAAAAATCCCTCCGGCGACGTTGTTTATGAAGCGGAGGCAAATATGCTGGACCGCACCATGAAGGAATCCACCGCGAACCGTCTTGTGGAAATGATGCGTGATGACGTGGTTTATAACTACGGCACCTATAATTTCCCCGACGTCTATGTCTGCGCCAAGTCCGGTACCGCCGAGGTGGAGGGGCAGGACCCCAATGCCATGTTTGCCGGTTTTGTGGTAGATGAAGAATATCCTCTGGCATTTATTGTGGTGGTGGAGGATTCCGGCAGCGGTAGCCAGGTCTGTTCTTCCATTGCGGGAGCAGTGCTGCAGGCCTGTATGGACTCCATGGATCAGAAATAAAAAATCGGGGCCGATTATCCTATCGGCCCCGATTAAAACAATGAGAAAAAGAAGATCCCGAACGCTTTCGCATTCAGGATCTTTGGCGGAGTGGGAGGGATTCGAATTGCGTGGGAGGGATTTTAAGCTGTTTTATGCTGCGTTATAAAACCCCCGAACCCATTGCAAATTAAGGACTTTTCAGTATAGTGTAATCCGTCCGTTTTACACTGTTTTGATTTGGTTGGGGAAACTGTTGGGGAAAAAGTGTGTGAAAAAGTAGACACAAATCCCCAAACGTTTATGAATTTGATTTTTATGAAAATAACAGCTCTGCAATCCATTGTTCCACGCCTAACTCATTAACGTAATATGATATCATATCGTCCTTTGTCTTGGTATCATTGTGGTGGTTTCTTTGTGCCCTCTCTCTTTCTTCTTTCCAGATTATTTCCCGTTCCTGAACACTACAGCCCGATTCCTGCCACGCTGCATAACCTGTACCACGGTATAAATCCCGATCACCGTACCATAATTCACGGAGAGCTGGCGCATATTTGCCGTTCCTTAGCTTTCTAAGTCCCTCATGTTCCCATTTATACACTTGAGTGATGGAGCAATTTAAATACGCTTCGACTTCTTGCGGTGTTTTACTGTTCCAGTACCGTGCCTTTATTATTTCTTTCTGTTTATAAGGGAGCGTGTTAAGTGCTTCAACAAGAATTGTTCTGCATTGCCGGCACCACTCTTTTTTCTCAGCATTAGCAATATTGTCATTCGGATCCGGTATGTTGTCCCCAAGAGTTAGACCTTCGGTATTTCCGCCCATTGGTGCGTCAAGGCTAAGTGCAGAATTTAGCTTATCACGCATTTGTATTTGTGATTTGCCTATTGTGGCGCTGAATTCTTTTTTTAGGTAGAAAGAAAACCAAGTCAGAAACGCCCCTCTTTCCGTCTGGTACGTCTCTACGGCCTCGCAGAGGGCAATATATCCAGCTTGATAGAAATCATCGGCTGCTATATCTGGGCGGGTCTGACGCCAAGCACGAGCCCATCGATTAGACTGCTGCCAAACGAATAAATGTACTTGTTCCCATAGATGTGAAATTATCTCACATTCTCCACTTTGGATCTTGGCGGCCAATTCTTCGTTAGAATAGTTCATGCAGCTGCTTCTTTCTTAATGAGGCTCCCCTCCGCCCGTTCTGGTGGGGGTGGTAAAGTCTCTTTTTTATATCTAGTTGCCGTAATCATTTTACTCAGGTCGGAACTTCTCAGCGAGAAATATTCCCAGTAGGGCCGTGAAGGTCGTTCCTGGAGGGGATGGGGGCCCACCCCCCTATCTACTCCGAAACAATGAGCGAAATCAATTGATTTCGCTCATTGTTTCTTTGTGCTGTTTAGGCTACAGGATGGAAGTAAATAGCTTTAGCCTTATTATCCAGAACGAAAGCATCATAAGCAATTCGCCCTGTAACAATTGTTCCGCTGGAAATGACAGTATCAGTGTGCAGTCCGTAATCTTCCAACTTGGTAGGTGCTACAGTGGCAGCGGGGTGGGCAATCATAAAGCCGAAGCTGTCCGGCAGTCTGGAGGCAGGAATCTTGATAACATTCATACCGTCAACCATGCCAATAACTCCCTTGGCGCGGAGTTCTGCAGAGATATCGCAATCGAGAACGATATCTGTAGACTTCTTCATGATCCGATATACTGCAGGAGTAACGATAATAACGCGCTCGGTATCTGGTACTTCTGCATCATCTAAGGTTTCTGTACCTGCTACGATTGCATCGTAGATGTTGGCAGCAGTCAATTCAGCAGCCTCCGCAGTGGTTCCGGCATTAGAAGCCATCTTGCCGTAAACGTAGGCGTCTACCTCCGGAATAACAACTTCTCTGATCTGCCGGGCTAACGCGCTTTCGGCATTGAGCTGGTTGGCTGTCTCGTCAGTATCCAGCTTATCAATATTGAAAATAAAGCTACGATCCTTAGACAGCAACATTTCCTCGGTCTGAGCATTCAGATCAACGATTTTACCATAGCGAGACAATGTTTCCTCGGTAGTCTCATAGTCCGCTCCGCGGTTTCTTGAATAGTCATTCATGGGAACAGTGCTGACTTTCCACACTGCAACGCTGTGCGCGCCGGTCCAATCGTAGTCGGAGTTGGTCAGCAGACTTAACTTAGATTCAGCCTTAAACAGCTCATCTGTGTAAGGCGCGTATTTCTTTGCGAGTTCAATGGACATTGATTTTTTCCTTTCCCGTTATTCGGTAGTTTAATACGGGTAATTTTTCGGTACATGCTTGGAGTTCTTAAACCCTTCTGGATATCCGTCTGAATAACCCCTTCCTGATTCGGGATCATATAGCGGCGCGACTCCTTTCGCAGTTTTCAGCAGGCCCGAAACGATACCCGCTTTTTTTGCAAAATTCTCATAATCGGAAGTGTCAAAAAGATCAAGCAGCTCAGAAGGTAAGCGATTATTGAGCACATATTCACGACAGAACAGCTTGTTTTCCCGGGCTTCAAGGTCTGCTTGCCGCTTTTCTTCTTCAGACGGTTCGGGGGGCGCAGTCTTTGCCCGCTCCCTCGCAAGCCGTTCTTTTACAATCTGGTTGACTTCTTCCTGTGTAAACATCTTGCCGCCGCCCTGATTACCGTTATCCGCCGGCTGCGTGGTGGGCTGCTGCTCTGTGTTCTGGTTGTTGTTTTCGTCCATAAATGGCTCCTTCCTATATGCCGCCTATTCCGCCCGGCGTGGGCTAAAATAAAGAAAAAGGCATGAGCAACAGCGGTAACTGTTTCCCATGCCTTTAATTGGCTAACCTTTCGGCGGTACTCATGCCTTATTCTTTGCTTATATTCTATCACAAAAGAGGTATGTGGTCAATAATGCGGACCTCCGCAAAATGGTTCTGTTTTCGGTTTTGGCGTCTCTATGTATACATGGGTAAACGGCTCATGCCTTGTTGATACTCGAACCTTGCTATCTGGCAGCATCTTTTTAAGCTCACATAATACAAGGTCAGCCGCTATTCGTTCACCGGGTGCAGCTGTGATTTTTATTTTCATGCGCTGCTGTCTCCTGCTGGTGCTGTTCTCTCATTAGCTTGAATATATCTTTGACCAACTCATTGAGTAGTTTAATGTCTGCCTCAAGTTCCCGTTGAACAACACTGAATAATGAAAAAAGGTGCTGGTCATCTTCGGCGATTTCTACATATCCATAGTTGAATACTTCCATAGCATCTTCAAAACGAAATTCTGCGGTTTCTATACGTTTGGCAATGTCCATAAGTGTTTCATGCATGTTAATTTCCTCCTAATCCGGTTGGATTCCTGCCGCCTGTTGCTGCCTCTGTTTTTGAGAAGCATTCAAGGCAATATTGAAAGCCCATAATAAAGCATGTTCTTGCAAGCCAAGCTTCCCGATTTTTGGAATGTATCCCAATAACGGTACTAAATATAGGGTCCATTAAAGCGGTTTCCAAGAGATCTCTGCTTGCCTCAAGATCAAGGCTCTCCTTTAGCGCTTGCGTTGCTTTGTCAACAATTGTTTCCATGGTCCGCCCCTTTCTGTTTGACGTTTCACGGGGAATATGCTATAATAATTATGCTTCAAATTCCAAATTTCAAAATCCCGCGCCTTGCAGTCTCCGGTTGTGGCTCTCCGGAGGCTGCTTTCTTTTAACTTTTCTTCAATTATATTCATCCTTTCTTCGCCCGTATACGGTTCTATGCGTTCGCATTATGCCGTATACGTTTTTTTATCCACGATATCCCCGCAACAGATCTTTGGCGTTTTCACGACTAGCTACAAAGTCCATTTCCCGCTCCGCTTTCGATTTCCTCCCCGGCGTTGGGGTTGGGGTTGCAGTTGGGGTTGTAGTTGGGGTTGTAGTTGGGGTTGGGGTTGGTATGTTTCCTATACGTTCGTATTCGCCCGTATACTGTTCCGTACATTCATAAACTTTAATTTTCCACTCGTCGAAGTTCAGAACGGTAAGCCCCTTCTCTTGCTGCCATCGTTTATACTGGTTGTAAGCGTTTCGGCTACACTTTTCTAAATATGCCGCGGCGTCTCTATCCACCTTATCACGAACACAAGCCCAAGCGAGCCGTAACATTGGATCATCTTCAAAATCAGGCACCATGTTGTTTTCTGCGTAGTCAAGAATTGCTAATAATAAGGCTCCTGTCTGCTCTAGGGTTAATTCCTTGAGTATTGGGCGGAATTCGAAATATATCATAACCCCCGACCGGCCTTTTTTGCTCATGATTATCACATCCCCTCGATACGCTGTTGTCCGGTCAGGTTATCAAGCGCCAGTTGTGCAGATCTTACCGCATTGAGTGTGTTTTTTGCTCGTCTCTCCATCCTCTGAGTGAATTTTGCAAGTTCCTCCGGATCGTCTGAAAGATAATACCCCGCCCCCTGACTGTCGCTAAGAATCACGGCTCCGGCCTTTCTTTCCGCTTCCACTTGCTTCTGCAGATCCCGAACAGACCGAAAGCCCAGCTGTTTCGCAAGTTGTTTCAGAGGAACGGCATTTTCCCGCCCCACTGAAAGGGCGTCATATACTATAGTTTTCATGTAGCACCCCCAGAACCGGCAGCTTGTACATCCAGCCAGCGCCGAAGGGCGTCGGCTGGTATTACAAGCCTTGCTCCCACACGAATACACGGAAAATCTTTTTGATGGCACAGTTCATAAATTGCATTGTGTCCTATGCCCAAAAGGGCGGCGGCTTCTTTGGGGGTATAGGCCAGTTTTTCGGTCATTTTGCTTCTCCTTTCATGATCTCGGTAACATCCACGCCCAAGGTCTCGGCAATTCTTCCGACATTTATTGCGGAACAAGTTCCTCGGCCTAAAATGGTGCTGATACTCTGGCGGGATATACCAGAACGTATTGCAAGTTCGGAGCGTGACATTTTTTGAGTTGCAAGTATTCTTTCAATATTGGATGTGTTGATTTTCACTATATTCACCTCGTGTATTCATTTTTGAATATCTACATTATATTATTCAATTATGAATATGTCAATAACTTTTTTGAAAATAGTTTGCATTTATGAATATTCCGTGTTATAGTAAAGCAGAGGTGATAAGATGAGCGATAAAGACTTAGGCAGCTATATGCAAATAGGCGAGGCGATACGCTCCGCACGAAGAAATCTCGGTTTGACACAAAGGGAAGCAGCTAACAAGCTGGGCATTCCAGTTTCAACATATTCTAACTACGAAAATGGAAACCGTACCCCCAACATGGATACTCTTTGTAAAATTGCTGAAGGATTTGAAATAGACATCGACCAATTGATAAAAAGGCCAACGGAGTTTGATGTTACCGGGTTTTATAAAGATCATCATTTTTATTTCTACGATAAATTTGAGTTGGAAGTGCGTGAATGCGATCGTTTTATTCCCGAAATTGCAGTAGATTTGTTGTTGGCATTATCACGAATGAATGAAGCCGGTCAACAAGTTGCATTATCTCGTGTTGAAGAACTTGCAGAAATCCCGAAATATCAAATTAAGAAAGAATAAAATATTGTGAAACCCATAAAAAACCGCCCCGGCGCTACCAACACCGGGACGGCAATATACAAGGAACCAAAGCAACCAAACAAAGGCACCCTTGCGCCCTCCATTCTACCACATCGGGCGTTTGTTTGCAAGAATGAAGGAGGTTTTATGGCAAATAAAAAGGCAGCCGATGGAGCGGGCAGCCTGAGAAAGAAAACTGTCACCCGCTCCGGCAAACAATACACCTTCTGGGAAGGAAGGGCAGTTGTTGGGACTGATCCGGCAACCGGAAAACCCCTCCGGCGCTCTGTCTCTGGTAAGACACAGGCCGAAGTTCGCAAGAAACTATCGGAGATTCTGATCTCCGTAGACAACGGGACGTATCAGGAACCGTTAAAGCTCACCGTTGGGGCATGGGTGCATGAATGGCTGGATACTTACGCCGCTAACAGCGTAAAGCCCTATACCCTCAGTACATACCGCCTGATTCTGAAAAACCACATTAAGCCCCGCATGGGCGCTATGCAGCTACAGGGGGTGAAGGGAAACCACATTCAGAAATTTTACAATGATCTGATTGCCTCCGGCCTGACCGGTAAGACAGTCAAGAATATATCAGCAGTATTGCACAAGTCAATGGATCGTGCTGTGAAGCTGGGATATATCCCGGCGAATCCCTGTGACGCTGCCGACCTTCCGAAGGTGAAGAACAAAGAAATACACCCGCTGACAGATGCAGAGATCCCCTTATTTCTCAAAGAAATAGACCATTCTAAAATGCGAAATGCTTTTGCTGTGTGCCTGTTCTGTGGCCTCAGAGAAGGAGAGCTGTTGGGGCTGAGTTGGGATCGTGTGGACTTTGAACGGCAGGAAATAACCATAGCCCAGCAGCTCCAGAAAGGCAAACTGAAGGGTGAAGAATACCGCCTGTTGGATAGCACCAAAAATGGAAAGTCTCGCACAATAAAGCCGCCTCCGATGGCATTTGATTACCTCCGGGCGGAGCGGGCTTTGCAGCTACAGAACCGCTTAAAGGCGGGTAGTGCTTGGGATAACGAATGGAACCTTGTGTTTACCAATGAAGTTGGTATGCATTACGGAGTTCATACCTTTTATCGGGAATTTAAAAAAATAGTTGCCGAAATCGGAAGGCCTGACGCCCGTCCCCATGATCTCCGGCACACCTGCGCCACAGCCGCCATTGCTTCTGGTGCTGATATCAAATCGGTACAGGATTTAATGGGTCATGCAACGGCAGCGTTTACCCTGGACAAATATGCCCATACTTCGGAGAAAATGAAGCAAGACACTGCGGACAGACTACAGGCATATTACGATGCTCTGAGTGGCTAAATCCCGCTCCAAAATGTGATTTTTCTTCTGGTTGGGGAAAACTTTGGGGAAACACGAAAAATGCAAATCGAAAAAGGCAACTTTTTACCGGAGAAAACCGCACAAAAACAAAGAAAAAACCCGGTATTCGTTCTGAATACCGGGAATTCTTTTGGCGGAGTGGGAGGGATTCGAACCCTCGGACGGCTTTTGACCGTCACACGATTTCCAGTCGTGCCCGTTATGACCTCTTCGATACCACTCCGTATTCAGTTCGCTGTATCAGACAGCTCGTATATAATAGCACTCGATGCTCAGTTTGTCAATAGGGAATTTTCAATTTTCGATATTATTTTTTGAGAAGGATTTTTTGTGGTTCTAAAAACCTTATCTCAGACCTACTCCATTTCAAAACTACCGTCTCTTGAGAAGCTTCCGTCCCTGGTTCCCGAAACCTTTTTATCCGTAACGGGGGATGAAATCTCTTTTGTCTGCCCGGAGAGGCTGGTGCCAGAGAATTCTACCCATCGGGATGATAGGTGGAAGGGCTTTTATATCGCAGGGGAGCTTGATTTTACGCTGATTGGTATTTTGGCAAATCTTTCAGGAATCCTGGCAGGGGAGGGCATCGGGATTTTTGTGGTTTCAACCTATAATACGGACTACATTTTTGTAAAACAGGAGAATTTTAAGGCTGCCTTGTATGCGCTGGAACGGAATGGATATGAAATTCAAGATTTGGCACAAATGGGTTGAAATTTGTTACATACTGTGCAGAAAATAGCCCTGCAAAACGGTTGCTTTTACATCGAAAATCCTGTAAAATAAATTGGATATAAAAATAAAAGCAAGGAGGATATTATACATGACTCATCCTGAGTATCCCACATTGTTTAGCCCCCTGAAGGTTGGCAACGTGGTGTATAAGAACCGCATTTTCCAGGCTCCCGCTACCCCCCATCTGCTTCAGACGGACGAGCCCTATCCCACCGATGCATACCGTGCATACTATGTGGAGAAGGCCCGTGGCGGCACTGCTTCCGTTACCATTGCAGGCCACGACATGAACTCTCTGGCTCCCTTTAAGCCCGGCTGGCACAACCTGGACCTGAGACAGACCAACTATCATCGTTACTGGCAGAAGACGGTGGATCAGATTCACTTCTATGGCGCTAAGGCATCCATCGAGCTGCTGGCATTCTTCTACTCCGGCTGGACCGGCGGTAAGAAGGGTGAGGGTGAGCACTTCTTTTACTCCGTAGATGGTACTCCCGGCCCCGATGGCTCCGAGCGTCCCATGCTGACTCGTGAGGCTATGGAGGCAATTGCGGAGGATTACGCAAACGTGGCTGAGCAGGCGCTTGCCGTCGGCTTTGACTCCATCCTGATCCACGGCGGTCATGGTCTGGTCATCAACCGCTTCATGAGCCCTCTGTTCAACAAGCGTACTGATGAGTTCGGTGGCTCCTTCGAGAATCGCTGCCGCTTCCCCCTGATGATTCTGGATGCCATCCGTGCAAAGGTTGGTCACAAGATCAACATTGAGTATCGTATCTCCGGCTGCGAGCTGGCAGACGAGGTCGGCTATCCCAATGCAGACCAGCAGTTGAAGCCCGAGGATATTGCTGAATTCCTGCGTATGGCCGGTGACCGCATCGACATCGCCCATATCTCCGCAGGCAACATGTCCATTCCCGGCACTGAGGCCATCATGCATCCCACCATCTTCCACAAGCCTGCACAGAATGCCCGCTTTGCCCGGAAGATCAAGGAACTGGGCGTGCCTCAGCCTGTGCTGACGCTGGGTGCCTTCCA
>CAZEPQ010000017.1:0-20950 GCA_964514175.1 uncultured Oscillospiraceae bacterium | reverse complement strand
CTGACCTCCAAGTGCTCCGCTTTCGGCACCATGAACACCGCCAAGTATCAGGCTGTGGGCCTCAACTGCACTGCTGTTCCTGCTCCTGAGGCTTATGACAACCTGTCCCGCGGCATTATCGATGGCGCTTCCGCTTCCCTGGCTGTCGGTATCACGAACTCCCTGTACGAGGTTGCTCCTTACGCCACCGTGGACGGCCAGTACACCTCCTCCGTTCTGATTGTTGCTAACACCGATTTCTGGAATGGCCTGTCTACTGAAGCTCAGGCTCTGCTGACCGAATGCATCAACGAGACCTCCGCTTTCTCCGCTTCCCACATCACTGAGTCCACCCAGGCTGCGGCTGCAACCTGGAAGGAAAAGACCGGCAACGATGTTGTCTTCATGGGCGAAGAGGACGGTAAGGCACTGTGGGCACAGACCCTGGCCGCCATTGCCACCAACGCTGCTGCCAACGCTGCTGGCCAGTCCTATGAGGCTGACATGATGACCATTCTCACCGAGTGGGTTAAGTATCAGGAAGAGTACCACGGCATCGACATTGCCTGGGAAGGCTGATTTACAACACTATTTAAGCATACTTTATACCCCCCCAAATCCGTTCAGGCGGCAGAACCTCTGCCGCCTGAACCATGCTTCTCTGTTCTGGAGGATACTATTATGATTTTTGGACTAATTGTTTGTCTTATCGCTGCGGCGGCAGCCACCTTTCTGGGTGGGCTTCAGCACTGGGTGGGTGCGCCCATGCTGGGACTGGTGATCGGCATTCTGTTGTCGAATCTGCTGCCTACCGGGTTTGCTTCAAAAAGCAAAAAAGGCGCTGCCTTCTCATCTAAGGTGATTCTTCGCGGAGGTATCATTCTCACCGGCGGGACCCTGAGCTTCACCACCATCGTGGGTGCGGGAAGCTCGGCACTTCCTTATATCATCCTCAGCATTATTTTCGCCTTTATTACAGCCTGCCTTGTGGGCAAGTATTTGATCCGTGTTTCTACCAATACCCGGATCCTGGTGGCCGGAGGTACCTCCATCTGCGGCGGTACTGCCATCGCCACCCTGGCGGGTGTGCTGGATGCGGATGATGACGAAATGGCCTATGCCATGGCAGCCATCTTCCTGTTTGATCTGTTTGCTACTCTGATCTGGCCCTATGTGGCTCTTGGTATGAACTTCTCCCCCGAACAGTTCAGCGTGCTGGCAGGCATCGCCATCAACGATGTGGCCTCTGTTACTGCCGCTGGCGCTACCTATGATGCCCTGATGGGAGCTGCCGCCATTTCCGCTGACGGTGTCACAACCGGCGGTGATCTGGCTGTGGTGGTAAAGCTGACCCGTGTTGTTATGCTGGTGTTTGTGGCCCTGGCTGTTATGATCTGGAGCATCTGGAGCAAGGGCAAAAACGCCCAGACTGTCGGAGAGAACGGCGGTAAGAGTGCCGTGTCCAAGATCATCTCCGCATTTCCTGTGTTCATTCTGGGCTTCCTGGGGCTGGCACTGGTGAATACCTTTGTGGATTTCTCCGGCATAGCCATCTTCGGCACCACCCTGGCCAAGCTTATGAAGACCGTCAGCAAATTCTGCATTACCACAGCCCTGGTGGGCGTGGGTGCCAAGATCAACCTAAAGGACATGCTGACCAAGGGTGTGAAACCTGTCCTGCTGGGCGGCTGCACATGGGCCATCGTGGCCATCTTCACCTTCAGCTATGTGACCTTCTTTATGAAATAAACCTACAAAAATCCGCCTCGCTGTTTTTGAAGCAAGGCGGATTTTTCATACCGTTTTACGAAAGGGGCCAGATTCTATTTTTCGAGGCTCAATCATGCTTTTTCCAGGTAGAGGGCAGGAACAGGATCAACAGGGGATAGATCTCCAGTCTTCCCGCCAGCATGTCAAAAATCAATACGCACTTACTAAGCCAGGAAAAGCACCCGAAATTTCCTGCTGGCCCCACCAGTTCCAGGCCGGGGCCAATGTTGTTGATGGTGGCAGCCACCGCGGTAAAGCTGGTGGTAAGATCGAAGCCATCCAGACAAACGATCAGCAGAGATGCCACATAGATCATAACGAAGATGGCCAGATAGGCAACTGTGTTTCGCAGAACCCCGTCTTCAATGCGTTTTCCGTCCATTCTCACATGGCGCACAGACCGGGGATGGGTCTGCCGCCGCAGCTCCCGGGCCACAGTCTTCCAATAGATGATCCATCGGCTGATCTTGATACCGCCGCCGGTGGATCCTGCACAGGCGCCGGTGAACATGATGACCACCAGAATGCAGCGGCTGTAGGTGGGCCACAGATTAAAGTCCACCGTGGCATAGCCCGTGGTGGTCATCACAGAGGACACGTTGAAAAAGGCGTCGATGGCATGGGCCTCCGTGCCCAGCATCCCGGCGCTTCTCAGATTCGCAAGAATGGTAAAGGAGGCAAAGAAATAGATTAAGACATACCAAAATACCTCTTCCATTTTCAGTGCGGATTTCACCTTTCGCAGGATCAGGAAATAGAAGAAGTTAAAGTTCAGACCGAACAGCAGCATAAATACAGTGGTTACAACCTTACAAAACAGGCTGTAGTCCGCAAAGCTGGAGGAAACGATGCCAAAGCCGCCGGTGCCCGCAGTGCCGAAGGTGAGACAGGCGGCTTCAAAGACGGACATTCCTCCCACCAAGAGAAGAATAAAGCAGACCAAGCTCATGCCCAGATAGATAGCATAGAGCCAGATGGCGGAATTCTGAATTTTCGGAACCAGCTTTCCCACACTGGGGCCGGGACTCTCCGCCCGCATCAGGTGCAGATTTTGTCCACCCACCAGGGGCAGGATGGCCAGCATAAAGACCAGAACGCCCATACCGCCGATCCAGTGGGAAAAGCTCCGCCAGAACAGCATACAGTGATCCAGAGCCTCTACTCGTGGGAGTATGCTGGCACCAGTGGTGGTAAAGCCGGAGACCATCTCAAACAGGGCGTCCAGATAATTGGGGATCTGCCCGGAGATGCAGAAAGGCAGCGCACCCACGGCGCTCATCACCACCCAGCTCAGGGATGTGGCAACCAGCCCCTCCCGGGCGTACATATACCTCTTTTTCGGCTTTTTGATCAGGAGCAGGGCACCCAAGATCGCCGCCCCCGCAGCGCAGATCACAAAAGCCCAGGCGCTGGTCTCCCGGTAGCACAGGCCCACCAATGCCGGAAGCAGCATCAGGGCGGCCTCGATCTCCAGAATACAGGCCACAACGTAGGTAACCATAGGTAGATTCATACGTTTTACCTCACTATGTCCGCAAGATCCCGGATACCCTTATGGGTGGTCACCACCACCACAATATCTCCGATCTGAATCACATCCTGGCCGGTGGGCGTAATGATGTGTCCCCGGCGATTGATACTACATACCAGCAGATCCTTTTTCAGATTCAGCTTCGCCAAGGGCACCCCGACGATCTCTTTGGCACCGGGCCGCACCACGAACTCCATGGCCTCCACCCGACCGTCCATAATGCGGTACAGGGTCTCCACATTGTTGCCGCTGGCATTTTCCATGGCCCGCACATAGCGAACGATGGACTCTGCCGTAATATTTTTCGGATAAACCACGCTGCCCAGCGGAAGACCGGAAATGACCTCCTCAAAATCAATACGTCCCACTTTGGTAATGACCTTGGCCTTGGATATCTTCTCAGCGTACAGGGCCAGCATGATATTTTCCTCGTCCAGTCCAGTGAGACAGACGAAGGCCTCTGCCTCTGCCAGTCCTTCCTCCTGAAGCAGTTGTTTGTCGGTGGAATCGCCGTAAATGATCCTGGCCTTGGGCAGCCGATCCGCCAGATCGTCGCACCGTTCCGGGTCGGACTCGAATATCTTCACCTGGATTCCGGCTCCCTGCAGCAAGGTGGCAAGATACTCGGAGGTATTGCCGCCTCCGGCGATCATGACGGAACGAATGGGCCGCTGCTGCTGCTTGAGCCGATGGAGCACCGTGCCGATCTCCGCCATAGGGATCACCACAGAGATCACATCTCCCGCCTGCAGGTCCGTAGTACCATTGGGAATCACGATCTGGCCGTCCCGCTCCCGGATGCACACCAGCATTTTACCCCCCAGAAAATTGTTGACGGCCATCATATTCTTGCCGCAGAGGGGATTGTTCTCCTGGAGCCGGAAGCGGATCATGTTCACCTTGCCCTTGTCGAAGGTGTCCACATCCAGCGCCGCCGGAATCTGCAAAAGCCGGAAAATATCCTGGGCTGCAGCCATCTCTGGGTTGATCACCATAGCCAGCCCCAGCTCCTCCTTGATGTAGCCAATATCCTGGTAGTAGCTAGGGTTCCGGACACGGGCAATGGTCTGGCAGCCGCCGGCCTTTCGCCCAATGAGACAGGCCAGCATATTCAGCTCGTCATGGTCCGTCACCGCAATCAGCAGATCTGTCTCTTTGATTCCCGCTTCTGTAAGGGTTCTGAGACTGGTGCCGTTGCCATAGACCGCCTGGACATCTAGGGAATTCACGGCATCCTCCAGCCGATCCTGATCCAGATCCACAAGGGTGATGGCGTGATCCTCCTGCCGAAGCTGTTCCGCCAGGGTCAGGCCCACTTTGCCGCAGCCAATGATGATAATATTCATAGTTACCCTCTTTTTCTCCCCAGTTCCGGGTTTGTTGGAATTGTTGTTCTTACTGTAGCGTCAACACAAAGGGATTATTGCTTTCGTTTAAGGTAAGTATAACACTCCATCATATCCGTGTCAAGGTAAACAGCAGGTTCCGATATCAGGTAACGGACATCCAAGGGCCTGCAGCACCGTGGCGCCCACATCTCCGAAGGTTTCCCGCACCCCCAGATTCCGTGGCTCCATACCGTGATAATACAGAAGCAGGGGAATATGCTCCCGGGTGTGATCCGTGCCGCTGTGGGCAGGGTCGCAGCCATGGTCGGCGGTGATAATGAGCAGGGTATCCTCCCCCATTTGCTCCAGCACCCGGGGAAGGTAGTCGTCAAAGGCCTTCAGCCCCTTGCCGTAGGCTTCCACATCCCGGCGGTGGCCCCACTTCATGTCGAAGTCCAGCAAATTCACGAAGATCAGCCCCTCCTTTTCCCGAAGGGCTTCCAGGGCAGCAGCCATCCCCTGTTCATTGTCAGAGGTCTTGATACTGCCGGAGAACTTTGTGTCCGGGAAAATGTCCACAGGCTTTCCGATGGAGTAAACAGGGATACCCCGCTCCGTCAAAAGCTCCAGATCCGTCTTTTTCGGCGGCTTGGCGGCGTAGTCGTGGCGGTTGGCAGTGCGGACATAATTTCCCGGAGACCCCACAAAGGGGCGGGCAATGATGCGGCCCACGCCGTAGCCCATGCTGTCCAGAACCTCCCGTGCAATTTCGCACCAGCCATAGAGGGTATTCAGAGGAACCCTTTCCTCATGGGCGGCGATCTGAAATACGCTGTCGGCGGAGGTGTAGACAATGGGGCACCCGGTTTTCTCATGTTCCTCCCCCAATTCCGCAATGATCTGGGTGCCGGAGGCCACCACGTTCCCCAAAACGCCCCGTCCGATCCGTTCCGAGAAGGCATCGATGACCTCCTGTGGAAAGCCCTCCGGGAAGGTGTCAAAGGCCAGTTCCGTGGGAACGCCCATGACCTCCCAGTGGCCCACAATGGAATCCTTGCCCCGGGACAGCTCCAGGCATTTGCCATAGGCTCCCATCGGGGCGATACCGGTGGAGAATTTCTCCATGCCGGGAATGCTCATCAGGCCCAGACGTTCCAAATTGGGCAGGGTCAGCCCCGGATTTCCCTCCAGGGTGTGCTGCACAGTGGCGGCACCTTTGTCGCCATAGCTCTCCGCATCCGGCAGGGCGCCCACGCCCACAGAATCCAGTAAAAACAGAAGTACCTTTCTGAACTGTTTCAAGTAAATCACCTCACTGATGGTTATGTGTATCCTACCACGAAAAAAACTTACGCGCAATCCCTTGTAATGATACTTCGAATCCGTTATAATGATGCCATCTGAACAGGAAAGGAATACACATTCTATGATTACCACTCAGGAACTTTACGAAAAGCTCAAGGGCCCCTTCTATTTCACCACCGTGGAGGGCGACGCCCCCAGAGTTCGCCCCTTCGGCTTTATGATGACCTTTGAAGACAAGCTGTACTTTGGCGTAGGCACCCACAAGGCCGCCTACAAGGAAATGCTCGACAACCCCAACTGTGAGCTTTGCACCTTCAAGAATGGCTCCTTCATCCGTGTCCGGGGCAAGGCCGTCTTTGACGACCGTCCCGAAGTTCAGGAGCATATGTTCGAGGTAGCCCCCGGCTTGAAGGCCTCCTACAATGAGGAAACCGGCCACTACCATATGTGCTTCTATCTGGAGGACATGTCCGCCATGGAGTTCAAAGGCCCCGAAGCCATTAAGCTGATCTGATCCTTTGCCCGGGAACGCCAAAAGCATTCCCGGGCATGTTATTTTTGTAGGTGACCGCAAGAAGTGTCTCTTGTAAAGGAGGATTTATTTCGATATAATCATATCTGCGGGTAACTGCGTATTTTAACCGAAAGAAGGTTTTTTATATGGCAATGTTAAAGGCAAAAAAAATCACCATCACCCCCAGAGTTCCCTATGTACCCATTGAGCCCTGGGATTGGTTCAAGGAAAACGGCCTTGAGGATAAGGGCGGCGGAATGCCTCCCATGGGCAAGGGCCCCGTTATGGTTCCCTCCGTATATATCAAGGACGGCAAGCGTGTTGAAGGCAACGACAAGACCGTCTACGGCGGCGAGATCTCCGACACCGAGGCCACCGACGTTCGCATCGTCGCTTATGACGGCGCAGTGGGCGGCATCTACGCCGAGGGCGCAGGCACCGACTACACTGTAGAGGGCGCTGTGATCTCCCTGTCCGGCGATGGCCAGGGCCTGGGCGAAAAGTCTGCCGGTGCCGGCGTTTCCGACCACGCAAAGCTGACTCTGAGAGACTGCCTCATCGACGTCAACGGCCTGAGCCGTACCTCCACCTCCGCCAGCGGCGGCAGTGTGCTGAAGGTCTACGATTCCGCTCTCATCAGCCACGGCGCTCCCTACGGTGAGGATGCTCCCGAGGGCAGCCCCAAGATGAGTCCTCCCGCTCCCCTGGAGATTCAGGGCAACAACCGTACCCATTGCACCGTTCAGAATTCCTACAGCTACTTCTACAACACCCTGGTGACCTGTGACGGCTGGGCCGCACTTTCCACCGACGCCTCCAACGGCTTTGTTTACCTGGAAGCCAACGACTGCAAGGTGGTAGCAACCAAGTCCGGCTACGGTGCTTACGCTGACTGGGGCTGCCATGACGTGTTCAATGACTGCAAGTTCGACGTAGCCTGCCAGGCCGCCATCATTGCAGGCGAATCCTCTGTGAAGTTCACCGGCTGTGAGCTGAACTGCGGCACCTACCTGGCCCTGATGCACTGCGTCATGGGTCGTCACACCGAGGTTGGTGAACTGACCCTCCGTGACTGCTACGCCAAGACCGGCAAGACCGCCATTGAGGTCCACGGCCAGAACGTGGTAGTCTCTCTGGAGAACTGTGACATCCAGACCGGCGGCGCTCTGATGCGCACCTGCAAGAACGAGGACCCCAACGCTGCCCGTGTCAACGGTCGTCCCACCCCCGGCGACGAGCTGCGGATGAAGGATATGTCCGCCACCGGCGACATCCTCCACGAGGATCCCGAGCGTGACTGCCGTGTGTACATGACCTCCGCATGCCTCAACGGCGCGATTCAGAACGCTGCCCTCATCATGGATCAGGGCTCCCGTTGGTACGCCACCGGCGATTCCAAGGTGGTCATTGCCGGCGATGTGAATGTGGCTCAGATCGACGCTCCCGAGGGCGTTACCATCACCGCCTCCGCAGCAGACGGTCAGGGCACCTATACCCTGTCCTCCGGCGGCAAGCTGATCGTGGAGTAATCTTCCCTTGTCTTTAATCTGCCCGCCGGAGCCATCCGGCGGGCTGTTTTATCAAAATCCCCAGGTCGGTACTTGTCCCCGATGATGGGTTGTGCTATGATGGAGGTAACAACAAAGTGGGAGGAACATATTATGACCTTCTATGCACTTACCGAAGCCGACCACCGTCTCGTTGCGGCAGCCCGGGACATAATCGACAGAAACTTTGATTCCCAAAACTACAACCACACCGTTGGCTCTGCAGTCCGTTGTAAGGATGGTTCCGTGTACACCGGCGTCAACTGTGACGGCAACCACGGTTCCTGTGCAGAGTACATCACCATGGGCATCGCCATCTCCGCAGGTCAGCGGGAATTTGATACCATTGTCGCGGTCCATAAAGACGCACCAAACCAGGTGCTGCCTCCCTGCGGAAATTGCCGGCAAATGCTGCTGGAATACTGTCCCGACATCAAAGTGATCCTGAATAACGATGATTTTGAATTGGTGAAGGTGGGCATTCGGGACCTTCTACCCTTTGCATATCTTCCCTAATCCCCACCCATTTTCCCTTCCCCCAGCGGAGGCCAATAAATACAGAAAATCCATTCACAGGAGGAATCTTCCATGAATCTCAAATATCCCAACCTATTCTCCCCCATTACCATCGGCGGTGTGACCTTCAAGAACCGTATCTGGTCCGCCCCTGCAGGCACTCATCTGCTGGCAGGTCTGGAGGAGTACCCCAACGAGGCTGTCATTGCCTACTACGCCAATAAGGCCAAGGGCGGCACCGCCAACATCACCTTCTCCGCGCAGAATATGGACATCTATAAGCCCGAAGACAATGTTCATGCCCACGAGAACATCTTCCCCCAGAAGAATCACCGCATGTGGCGGCAGCTCACCGATGCAGTCCACTACTACGGGGCGAAAATTTCTTTGGAGCTGCTGGCCTTTGAGTACCACGGCTACAACGAAAATGGTGACTTGGTCTCCTACACCGTCAACGGTCACGGCAAAAAGTACCCCAAGCTTACAAGAGAGGTCATGGAGCGCATCGCTGAGACCTACGCCGATGCCGCCGAAGCTGCCCTTAACTGCGGCTTTGACATGATTTTGATCCACGGCGGTCACGGCCTGGTGCTTTCCCAGATTCTTTCCCCAAAATTCAACACCCGGAAGGATGAATTCGGCGGCTCCCTTGAAAACCGTGCCAAGTTCCCCATTATGATCCTGGATGCCATCCGTCAGCGGGTGGGCCGGAAGCTGCTGATTGAATACCGCATCTCCGGCAGCGAGTTTACCGAGGGCGGCTTTACCCCGGAGGACTGCATCGAATATCTGAAGATGATCCAGGACAAGATCGACATTGCCCACATCTCCTGCGGCAGTTTCTACTCCGAAACAGAGCACATTATGCACCCCTCCAACTTCCTGCCTGCGGGCTGCAATGCCCATCTGGCCCGAAAGGTGAAGGAAAGCGGCGAGATCAAGATCCCCGTGCTGACCCTGGGCGCCTTCCAGCATCCCGATCTCATGGAGGAGACCATCGCCACCGGCGGTGCTGATCTGGTTGCCATGGCACGAGGCTCCATTGCCGACGCCTTTGTGCCGGATAGGGCTCTCCACGGCAAGGAGGACGAGATCATCCCCTGCATTCGCTGCTTCCACTGTCTCGACTACGGACGGAACACCGCCTTTGCCTGTTCCGTCAACCCCACTGTGGGCCGGGAATATCGGCTGAAGCTTCTGGAGGAAAAGCCCACCGAAAAGAAAAAGGTGGTCATTGTGGGCGGCGGTCCCTCCGGCATGGAGGCTGCCATTATCTCCGCCCAGCGGGGCCACGATGTGACCCTGATTGAGAAAGCGGATCACCTGGGCGGCAAGCTGGTATTCTCCCGTCAGACCGAGTTTAAAAAAGATCTCCGCAAGTTCATGGATTACCAAATCCACATGGTGGAAAAGCTGGGGGTCAACGTGCTTCTCAATACCGAGGCCACCCCGGAAATGGTGGAGCAGCTTAGCCCCGATGCGGTCATTGCCGCCGTGGGCGCCGATCCCATCGTGCCCCCCATCCCCGGCGTGGACGGGAAAAATGTCATCACTGCGGAACAGGCCTATGAAATGGGTCTGAATGGGCAGGACATGGGCGACCACATTGCCATAATCGGCGGCGGTCTGGTGGGCTGCGAAACCGCCCTGTATCTCTCCATGTACCTGGGCAAGCAGGTGACCCTCATTGAAATGACCGGCGCCATCGCCCAGGAGGAATACTCCATCCCCCGGCAGGCCCTGGTGGAGCACATGAACGAATACGTCACCTACTACTGTGGCGTCAAATGCACCGGCATCACCGAAGAGGGCATGCAAGTCTCCGATTCCCTCGGAAATAACGCCCTGATTCCCGCCGATACCGTGGTTTTGGCGGCAGGCATGAAGCCCCGCAAGGCCGAGGGCGAAAAGTTCCGTGGTCTTTCCCTGTTCTTTGAGGCCACCGGCGACTGTGTTACGGCAAAAAACGTCCGCACTGCCACCCGCAGTGCCTATGACGCGGCTTCCAGAATCTAAAATCCAGGCTCCCGCAGAGGTTTTCTCCTCTGCGGGAGCCAAATATTGTATTTTGATATTTCGATTACTTAGGATGGTTCTTGCATTTACAACCATATCCGATTATAATAGACCCATCTTGACACATAAGGAGTTGGTTTTCTCGTGGACCCTGCCAGTTGTATATTGTATGTATTCTTTCTTCTGTGCTCCGGGTATTTCGCCTGCTGTGAAACAGCCTATACCGCCGTCAGTAAGGTGCGGCTCCGCACCATGGCCGACAAGGGCAGCAAGCGGGCAAAAAAGGCCCTGTGGATCTGTGACCGATTCGATAAGACTCTGACCACCATCCTCATTGGCAACAATATTTTCCATGCCAGCTGTGCGTCTCTTTCAGCCCTGCTGGTCATGCGGCAGTTTGATGAAGAACACGTCATCTACGGCACCCTTATCACCACCCTCATCGTATACCTTTTTGCGGAAATGATGCCCAAAAGTCTGGCCAAGGCCAGAAGCGAAGGCATTGCCCTGTTCTTTGCCCCCAGCATGGCGCTGCTGGTGAAGATTCTAACGCCCATTTCCGCCCTGTTCTCCGGCATTTCCTCCCTGCTGTCCCGGTTCTTCTCCTCCGGCGAATCCGCCACCGTGACGGAAGAGGAGCTGATCAGCATCATTGAAACCATTGAGGACGAGGGTGTGCTGGATCCGGAAAAGCAGGCTCTGGTAAATTCCGCCATGGAGTTCCGTGATAAGCTGGCCCAGGATGTTATGACCCCCATGGATCAGGTGGTGTCCATTCCCAGCACCATTTCCCTGGCGGCTCTGGCGGAGCTGGTGAAGACTCTGCCCTATTCCCGACTGCCGGTTTATGAAGGAAGCAAAGACAATATCGTCGGCATACTGCCTGTAAACCTGTTTTTAAGCAGCTACGTTTCCGGGAAACCCATTCTGCTGCGGAAGCTGCTGCTCAAGCCCTATGTATTTGACCAAAAAACCGAAATTTCTGAACTTCTACAGCGGATGCGTCTGAACAAGCTCCACATGGTCTTCGTCATCGACGAAAACCGGAGTAAAAAGGGCATCATCACCATGGAGGACCTGCTGGAAGAGCTGGTGGGCGAGATCCAGGACGAGAGCGACGCGGGCGAAGGCCTGCAGCTCATGTAAGGAGGCAGAAATTATGGAATATATTATCATTGCGTTCCTGCTTCTGTGCTCTGCCTTCTTCTCCGGCACAGAGATCGCTTATACCTCACTTTCCAAGCTGAAGATGAAGCAGGCCACCGAGAATCCTACCCGCACCCAGCGTCTGGTAAACTTTATCTACAACCACTATGACTACGCACTGTCCACCGTGCTGGTGGGCAACAATCTGGTGAACATCGCTGCAACCTCCGTGGCAACGGTTCTGGCTGTACATCTGGCTGCCTCCATGAGCGGAAGGATTTCAGATGATGCCGCTTCCTCCATTGTCACCGTGGTTATGACTGTGATCATCCTGATCGTGGGCGAGATCACCCCCAAGATGATCGCACGGCGCTGCAACGAGACCTTTGCCAAGTTCGCCGCCTATCCCTTGCTGGTGATTATGATCCTGTTCTCCCCCGTGGTGTGGCTCACAAGCTGCATCGTGAACCTGTTCAGTCATCTTTGGAAAAGGGACGTCCAGGAGGTCACCATCACCGAGGAAGAGCTGGAAAACCTGCTGGACACCGCCGAGGACGAGGGCATCATGGACGAAAGCGAAACAGAGCTTTTGCAGTCCGCCCTGGAATTTACCGATCTGGACGCCGCCGACATTCTGACCCCCCGCATTGATGTGGTAGGCTTTGAGATCGGTGACAGCATCGACCACATTTTGGAGGTCATTGCCGAAACCCAGTTCTCCCGATTCCCTGTCTATGAGCGTACCGTGGACCATGTGGTAGGCATTCTGTATGTCAAGCATTTGCTCCGGGAACTGGTGGACCACAAGGATGTATCCCTGAAGGATTTGATTTTGGAGCCGGTCTTTATCCCCAAGACCATGCGACTCCACGACATCATGGACCAGTTCCGGCTTCACCAGAGCCACATGGTCATTGTAGCCGACGAATACGGCGGCATCATGGGCATCGTCACCATGGAGGACGTACTGGAAGAGCTGGTGGGCGATATCTGGGACGAAAATGACGACATCGTCAGCGATTGGCAGGAGTTGGGCAAGCACCGCTACGAATGCTCCGGTGACATGAACCTTTCCGAATTCTTCGACAACCTAGATTTGGACGACGAGGACATCGAAAGCGACTGTGCCACCGTAGGCGGCTGGGCAACGGAGAATATCGGTTCCATGCCGGTAGCCTTTGATTCCTTCGACTATCAGCAGTTTACCATTCTGGTAAAACATGTAGACGACAACCACCGCATCACCCGGCTGCTGATATTGGAACACACCTTCTCTCCGGATCTGTTAAATAGCACCCGCGAATAAAAATTTCCGCCGATGGTCAACAGGCCATCGGCGGTTTTGTTATTTCTCATAGGGATTCACATGGACCATAATGTGCTTGACCTTGGGGAATTCCCGCTCTATGGCATCGTGAACGCACTGTGCAATGGCGTGGGCCTGCACCAGAGGCTTTTCTCCGTCCGCACTGATCTCCAGGTCCACATAGATCTTATTGCCAAAGACCCGGGTGTTTAGCAGATCCACGGACAGCACCCCATCCTGGGCGGCGGCACACTGCTGCAGGGCCTTTTCCACCTCCGGGGAGCAGGCCTGATCCACCATTTTGTCGATGGCATCCTTGAAAATGTCATAGGCCGCCTTCCCGATAAAGAGACAGATCACCAGACTTGCCACCGGATCCAACACCGGATAGCCCAGCCGTGCCCCGGCAATACCGATGAGGGCACCCACCGAGGAAAAGGCGTCGCTGCGGTGATGCCACGCATCCGCCCGAAGCGCTCCCGAATCAAATTTGTCCGCGTAATGCTTGGTATACCAGAACATGGCCTCCTTGCTGACAATGGACAGCACCGCCGCTGCCAGCGCCGGGATCCCCGGCACTGCCAGATTTTCATAGTCCCCTTCCAGAATGCAGCCCAGTGCGTCCAAGCCGATAAACAGCCCAGTGATAAACAAAATCACCGCCAGCACAATGGCCGCCACGCACTCAAACCGTTCGTGGCCGTAGGGATGATCTTTGTCGGACTCCTTGGCGGAGGCCCTGACGCCGATGATCACAATGATGCTGCTGAATACGTCCGAGGCGGAGTGTACCGCGTCACTGACCATAGCTCCGGAGTGGGCCAGAATGCCTGCCAGCGCCTTCAGCATGGACAGGATCACATTGCCGATGATGCTGACCATGGACACCCTTGTGGCCACCGCCTCAAATCCATTGCTGTCTTGTGTTTTTTTCTTTCCCATAACAGTTACCTCCAAAAATCATCAGATAACTCTATGGCACCTGCGCTCCGTGGGTAAATAGACAAAAGCACCCACGAATCCAGTAAAGTCATTACTGTCCCGTGGGTGTATTCCACTGTCACTTTCGTGACCCGGCTCCGAAGCAAAGCCCCGGCCTGTTCAGTTTGTACTGTAGATTTATTTGCAGTGCAAAGAGTATCCCAATTATACATGCCAAAAAAGCCTCTGTCAATGGAAAAATTGAAAACACACTCCCGCCCTGGGTAAAACCTTTGCCATTGCTCCCGTTCCGTGGTATACTGTTACAGAGTATCCATAGGAAAGGACATCACAACATGACGATACAACCCGCCGCGGGGCTGCGGCACTGGATAAAGCTTTACCCTCTTTACCGTTCGGCCTTCCCGCGGGAGGAACGGAAGCCCTTCTCCATCATCCGCGCCAATCAAAAGAAGGGAAAGAGCGATATCTGGTATTTTGAAGAAGATGGAAAATTCGCAGGACTTGCTACCACAGTCAATGGGGACAATGACATGATCCTGCTGGACTACTTTGCCGTCACCGGGAAGCATCGGGACCAGGGCTGGGGCAGCAAGATGCTGAAGCTGATCCTGGAGCAGTACCGGGACAAGCGGCTCTTTGGCGAGATCGAGGTGGTAGACCCAGCGGCAGATAACTATGAGGAGCGTAAACGGCGGAAGCAGTTCTATCTACGGCTGGGCCTGGTTGCCCTGGGGGTCAAAGTAAAGCTCTTCGGGGTGGATATGGAGCTTCTCAGCAACGGCTGTACTGTGACCTATGAGGAATATCGGGAATTTTACTGCGAAAACATTGGGGAATTCGCCCTGAAAAACATCTCCCAGCTTTTATAAACAGCGAGTACGGATTCCTTCCCACAAATTACAAGGGGAACTATCAGATCACCTATGAGAAGATGAAGAAAATGGGGTGCCGCAGTCTTTTCAACCATGGTCAACACCTGGCGAACACGAAAATGGGTAGCGTTATTCAGGTTGTTTGCTGCCTTAGTAACTACATCGCAATATTGAAAAAGTGGATGGCTTTGGTTGATTTGAATCTTCGTTGCATAGTACATTTTCTCACCTCCCGCAAGTTCCAACGAACGTGGTTTTTTTCCGCTAAGATTAGCTGCAAAATCTGCTTAAATTATATCAATTTCTTGTTATTTATCTTGTTTTTTGATAGTTTTTCCTCCGAAAAATTCAATGTTTTGGCGCATTCATCCCCGCCTATTTCTTCGAATATAGACGGGGTATTCTGCGCTAATTTAATAAAACGTAGAGCAACAGCCACGCTTTCTGAAGTTCAGAGAGTGTGGCTGTTTTGCTGCTCCAAAAGCTGATCTTCTATCTTTTTTGTCCCTACAAGGTGGATGAACAAAAAAGATAAAGGCGCAGGATCAAGCATCTGCTTTGATCCTGCGCTGTTTTTATACGCCTTTTCTTCGCATGACCTCGGCAGCGTAGCTCTTGAACTCCGGCTCGCCTCGGACAATGTGATAGGTGGAATGGATGCCGGTATGGTCGGTCTCCACCACAATTTTGACGCTGCCCAGGGTACTGCCCCAGGGCAGAAGGGTATTGACCCGCTCCCGGTCAGAAGCCAGCTCGTAAAGGTGGGTGACCCAAACACCTCTTGCACCGGCAGCCTTGAAAGCACCGATGACTTCCTGGGAAATGTACAGATTTTCCATGGGACTGGTGGCGTTGAGGGGCTCGTTGAACAGCACCATGCAATTTTCCGTCAGATGCTGCACCGCATCCGCAATGCGGCCCGCTTCCTCGGAGAGCAGACCCATGCTCTTCCCCGCGGAGGACGAAAGCACCGTGGGCGCAAACACCGTCAGCACCTGCTCCGCCGGAGAAATGGACGCGGAGGCGCAAGGCGCCATGATGCCAAGCTGAGTGATCCACTGGGTCAGTGCCACAGAATGCAGGAACACCGTCTTGCCGCCCTGGTTTGCGCCGGTGAGGATCAGAAGTTCGCCGCCCTCCTGAAATTCAATGCCGTTGGTAACGATCTTTTCCGATCCGTGGATCACCAGCAGCGGGGAAAACATTTCCTCTGTACGGAAGGCCCGTTCCTCCACAGGACGGATCTCTGGGATGCAGCTTTTCAGGCCCCGTTCCTCCCAGCTACGGCGAAGATGCAGAGCGGACAGATAGAAGATAATGTCCTGCTTCATGTTCCGAAGCTCCATGCTCTCCTGCCGCACAAAGCCGGAGATGGAGCGGCCCGCCTCGGAAATGGCCTTGCCCAAAATCTGATGGGTCATCTGTACGGCACTGGGGGTCAGAGACATCTTTCGCCCCTTTACGCCCTTGTCGGGGATCCGCATCAGCTTCAGGGATACCGGCTTCAAGCCGTCGCTGAGATTAAATCCAATGGTGATCCGGCAGGGCAGATTGCTGCCGCCGCAGTCCTGTCGAAAGGTATCCCGAACGGCACAGAACCGCTGGGAATTTACCATTCCGTGAACCCGCTCCCGGAAGGCCAGCATACCTTCAGAGGACAGCTTCAGGCCGGACAGGGTGGAGTCCAGGGACTCCATTTTCTGAAGATAGGCATCCAGGAAGGAAAAATCCCACAGATCCAGGGCCTGATTTCGTTCCTCTCCCCCACGGGTGGCCCGTCCGGAGTGGCTTTCCCAGGTATCAATGCTGTCCAGCAGGTTGTCCAGGGTGGTCTCCAATTCGGGGTTCGCCAGAATGTCCGCCAGGATAGCCTGACGATAGGTGATCACAGTCGGGTCCGCCGTCCACAGCTTTCCCAGATCCTGCACAGTCAGCTTATAGTAGTTATTAAAGGTCATGGCCTTGCAAAGGCTCTCCAACTGAAGATCCTCCGCCGTGTGAGGATTCAGCATGTATTTCGGCGTCTGTGCTTCGCCTCTGGGCCAAAGTAAAACACCCATGCTTACACCTCCTCTTCCGCAGCGTGAAGCTGCTGCCAAACCGCGTCTTCCGGCCGCACATCCAGTCCCGCCGCGGCAAACCGACGGAGCATATCGTCCAGGGTCACGCCCACCTGCCGCACGATCTCGTCGGCATGACTGGAACGGTCCGGGGTCCGCCGCCGGAGCCGATAGGGATACCGGGTGATTCCCTGGGTCTGGTCAATCTCCATAACGTAGCTCTGAAGCTGGGACATCCGCCCCACGGGTTCCAGCCGCTTTTTCAGCATGGCATAAAGCTCGTTGTAATGGGTGACAATCATGCCGGAGACCTGTTTTTCCATCAATTCATACAGCAGATCCATGCAGATCTCGATGCCCTCACCGGCGTTGGTGCTGGTCATAGGCTCGTTCAAAAGGACCATGCTGTTCTTCGTCATCTTATCCCGGAACCCGGCCAACTTGATGGCCTCCATGCCCATGCGAGAATCCTCGCCGGAGAGGCTTTCGCCGGAGGCGAACAGGGTATACATCCCGTCAACAGGGCTCATTGCTGCCTTTTTACAGGGCAGATGGCAGCCCAACTGATAGAGCCACTGTATCTGGCCCGCCGTAATAAGCCAGGTGGTTTTGCCGGAGCTGTTGGCACCGGTGACAAAGTTTACGGTGCCCCCTCCGGGCAGGAAAATATCGTTGACCGCCGGCATCTGTCCATGAACCAGAAGCAGGGCCACAGGGTAGCCCCCCTCCACATCCATAAAACAATCCCGGCTCACTGTGGGGGCTGCCACAGCGCCGCCTCTTTCCCGAAGCTTTTGGCAGAACCGGGCAGTTCCTGTGTAGAAGGAGAACTCGTCCTCCATACGCAGGAGAGCCTGAACGCTGCTGACGGGGATCTTGCCCACCATGGAGCGGAGCTTCAAAAGCTCATTCCGCAGGGCAGAGCCCAACTCCGTCATAAGGCACTCCTGGAACCGGGCCGTAGCGCCGCCCACGGGGAACTCCGTCAGGGTGGCAATTCCGTCCCAGTTCTCCCCGGGATGGCAGGTCACCACGCCGGAACGGGCATAGTTCTCCGGCTGGAAGGACGCAAGTTCCATGCCCAGGATGTTCAGGCTGCGGTCCACCAGAACGTCCACGGAAAAGGCACCCACGCCGGACCAGAGCTTCGTAATTTCCTCCAGAATCTTCCGACTTTCTGCCACCGCATCCAGTCTGCACAGCTCCCCCACCCAATTTCTCAGCCGCTTGAGGCCCTCGGAACGGCAGGCTTCCTCCGTCAGCCGGTCTTGCAGCAGCGACAGCAGCTCCACATAGGCCTTTGCCAGACGATAGGAGGAAATAGTGGCCCGAAACAGTTGGGCGTAGTAATTGTCCAGATCCGCTTCCTCGATCATATTGGACTTGGAGCCGAAAAGCCGCTCCAGCTTTTCCAGGGTCTCCTTGAATCCGTTCATCACGCCGCCGGAGGTGAAACCCTCGGCATTTTCCCGAATCCCGGTGACGGCCAGACGCATCTGGGCCTGCAAGGTCTGAACGGTTTCAAATCCGTCGATCAGCGTCGAGTCTTCCAGCAGATCCCGGATCACGTCCTGCCGATATGCAAGGGTCTCCGGGTCCGCTGTGGTCAGCGGTGCGGCAAATTTCAGCGCTTCCCCGGAGGAACGCCCCGGAAATACCAGCGCAGAGAGCTCTCCAAGCTGCAAATCTTCTACGCAGCCGGAAAAATCCACCGCCGCAGCCCTGTTTTCTCCGGGCCAAAGTATACTGATTGGATCCAATGGGATCCCCACCTTTCGTTTCAGTAATAATACTCGAATAATAATATTATACAATCTGCCTCTTTCTGTCAAGAATCGGAAACTTTCGTCACAAAAAATTAAAAAAAGCCGCCAATTTCCGGAGAAATCAGCGGACTTTTCAGTGTGTCGAAATATTTTCTAAGTTAAGTACGGAATTTAAACTTTCGTGGTAAATCCATGGCTGCCGGTTCCCTCGAACCACTGTTCCTCCCCTGTCCCACAGACGGTAATCTCTCCGTCAAAGCCGGGGATCCATAGGGCATTTTCCGGGCACTCGGTGTGCTCGTCAAACTCGGGATCGTATTTCAGAATTTCTTCCAGCAGGAAAGCCGTTGCCACACCGGAATCTGTCACAAAGGTTCCATAGCAGGTTTCCCCTTCAGGACTCCAGGCGCACAGGTCTTCCTCCCCTTCCGTCACCAGAGCGGAAAGGCTTGTGGTCAGGCCCAGCCGCTCCATATGGTCGCCGTAGCCGCAGGCCTTCCAATCCTCGGCGTCCTTGCAGACATAGGCGGGATCTGTAATGATAATATCTCCGTTAAATCTCATCTGGGTTACTCCTTTAGCAGTCTGCGTCCGGGGCATCGTTCGGGGTCCATGCGCCACTGGCAGCTTTTGCAGCCCAGGCACTTCCCCGGAATTTCCCCAGCCAGGGCCTTTTTCGGCCAGTTGGGGTCCACCAGAGCGCTGCGCCCAACGTCCACCATGTCCACGCCGGTCTTTTCGAGAATTTCCTTCGCTAAAGTCGGGGTTCTGATGCTGTCCACCGCGAATACCGGCACATGGACCGCCCTGCGGATGGCTCCCGCAGCCCGGATCACTGGCAGAATAGCTTCGTCCCCGGGGGCTTCAAAGTCCATTTCCCCGGAGAATCCATAGCTCACATCAATAAACTCAAGGCCCATACCCGCCAGGGCTTTGGCATGTGCCAAAGCATCTGCCAGAGTAGGCTCAAAAGCCCCCAGCCGAATGCCGATGACAAACTCAGGAGCGGTGACTGCACGAATGCCCTCAAAAATCTCCCGAATGAGGACCAGGCCGTCCCCATATTTGTCCGTCCGGCGGTTCACGTTTTTGTTCAGAAATTGGCACAGAAGATAGCTGTGGCAGCCGTGAAGCTCCACACCGTCATAGCCCGCCTGAAATGCCCGACGGCCACCCTGAATAAATGCGTCCCGAATCTCTTCGATTTGGGAAACCGTCAGCTCTTCGCCCTGCACCTCATTGATTTTGGTGGCCAGCTTCTGTCCCTCTTTTTCGGGGTTCTGACGAAAAACATAGGGGCTGGGGCAAGGTCTTTTCCCAACCGCAGACATAATACCGCCGTGGTGGAGCTGGATAAAGATAGGAGTCTCCTCCCTGTGGACGGCCTCTGTAATGCGCCGGAGTCCGGAAATGTGTTCATCCGACCAGATTCCCGGCTGGTCGGCAGAAAGTCGTCCTTCCGCCGTTACACAGGTGGCCTCCTGGATGATAAGGCCCGCCCCGCCCTTTGCAAGGCGGGTATAGTGGGCCACATGCTCCTCAGAAATGATCCCATCGTCTCCACAGTGCCCAAACAGCACCATGGGCGGGATGCAAATGCGGTTTTTCGTGGTGACGGAGCCGATCTTTAACGCCTCCCCGATTCTCAGCGATGCCATGTGGTACCTTCCTTTGTGTCCACCAGGACAATGCCCATAGCTTTCAGTTCATCACGGATTCGGTCGGCCTCCGCAAAGTTGCGTGCCTTCTTGGCAACGGTGCGGGCTTCCACCAGTGCGTCGATCTCCGCATCCCCCTCCTGGGGTGCGGCGGACTCTTCCTGCAGCTTTGTGGTTGCTTCCTTCAGGCCCAGAGACAAAACGGTGTCAAAATCATACAGCAGGCTCAACTTTGCCCCATCGGAGATCTTGGCTTTCAGCACATCGTAAACGGCAGTGACTGCCAGAGAGGTGTTCAGGTCGTTGTCCAGGGCGCCCTTAAAGCTGCTTTTCAGCTTCTCCATCTCCTGAGCATCAGCCTCCACAGGTGCGCCTTCCTTCAGAGAAGCCACACGGTTCACCAGCTTTTCATAGGCGGTCTGGGCGTTGTCCAGGTTCTCCCAGGAGAACATCAGGCCACGGCGATAGTGACTCTGGAGGCAGAACAGCCGATAAGCCAGAGGATTATACCCCTTCTCCTTTAGCAGAGACACGGTGAGGAACTCGCCCTTGGACTTACTCATCTTGCCGCCGGTGGTGTTGAGATGATGGACATGGAACCAGTGATTACACCACTCGTGGCCCACATAGCTCTCGGTCTGGGCAATCTCATTGGTGTGATGGGGGAAGGCATTGTCGATGCCGCCGCAGT
>CAZEPQ010000016.1:0-21202 GCA_964514175.1 uncultured Oscillospiraceae bacterium | reverse complement strand
CAGCCTGATACTTGGCGGTGTTCATGGTGCCGAAAGCGGAGCACTTGGAGGTCAGATCGTCCAGGCCGTTCCACTCAAAGGTGGTGATGAAGGAAGGGGCGCCGTCACAGGAGTTGCCCAGAATCTTCATGTTGAAGCCAGCAAAGTAGTCAGCGATGATCTTGGAAGTGGTCTCGTTTTCAAACAGCAGATAGTTGGTCTGGTCGATGGACTCCTGTGCGTTTGCGGAGTAGGGCATAAAGCCCCAGGACATCATGGGCATGTTGCCGGTGTGCTTGTTCATGAGCATGATATCCATGTTCAGCAGATTGTCCTGCATAGCGGAGAAGATACCGGCATTGTCGTACTGGGTGCCGCCCCAAGCCACGTCAACGGTGATCTTGCCGCCGGACTTTTCAGCCACAAGGTCGCGGAAGAACACCAGAGGAGCAGACTGGTCGGAGTTCTCGTTGGAATCGGTAGCCATGTAGATCTTAAAGGATTCGCCGGCATAGCCACCCTCTGCGGGAGCGGCAGCTTCAGAACCGGCAGTCTCAGCAGCGGACTCTGCAGGAGCAGTGGTCTCAGTGCCGCCGCATGCGCACAGACCCAAAACCATGGTCAGGGCCAGGATCAGAGCAAGAAGTTTTTTCATTTTTGTTTCCTCCTAAAAATTTGTGGATGATAGGATGTATATACTGTCAGCCTTTCGCTGAGAGCATCAAGCGATGAGTCCCATGGTTCTGGGCAGCCAGAGTACCAGGTCAGGGAGCAGAGCCAGCACAAAGGCACACAGGAACAGCACGATGAAGAAGGGTACTGCTGCCTTGAATATCTTCATTGGGTCGATGCGCAGAGCGTTTGCGGTAATATAGGTGCCCAGGCCAATGGGGGGAGTCAACTGTGCAACCTCTACCATGAGGACCAGCGCAATCATAATGACATAGGGATGATAGCCGCAGCCTTCAACCAGTACCGCAAAGACAATGGAGCAGGTGCAAATGATGAGAGGTACCACGTTCATGATAGCGCCGCCGATGAGATAGAAGATCATGACGATGGCGAACATAACAATGGGAGGTGCTGCAAAGGCACTGACGGCAGAACCCAGCAGAGCAGTCAGGCCGGAGGATGCGATGAACTTGGAGAAGCAGTTGCCGGCCACGATGATAATGAATACGGAGGCCTGCATCAGACAGGATTCCCAGAAGCTGTGACACAACTGCTTGAAGGAAACCTTTTTGACAATGGCGTAGACTACAACCACGAATGCACCAATGGCGCCGCCGACAGTGGTGGAGAACCAGCCCAGGGAGGGACCGCCGATCATGATGACGAAGACAGCCAGAATGGGAATCAGGAGTTTCAGACTCTTGAGCTTGTCCCTCATGGGAGTCTTTTCCTTAGCGCGGGGAGGCAGTGTGCCGGGCTTTACCTTGCCATAGATCAGGACCATGACATAGAGCATCATAATCAGAATAAAGGCAGGGACAATGCCGCACATGAGGCCGGTACCCAAGCTCATCTGGAAGTTCTGACCGTTCACCATAACAGCAGGAGCCACCATACAGATCGTGAGGATGGCCTGGCTGGGGGGGATCAGGGATGCCAGAGAACCAGAGGAACAGAGGACGCCCAGAGAAAGCTGCTCGTCATAGCCTTCCTTATTCAGGGAAGGCATTGCCAGCCGGGAGAAAATAATGTTGCCTGCGGAGGAGTTTGCGGAGCAGGCACCATAGATGGCGTTGGCTACGATGACGGTGAACAGGGTGCCGCCTCTCATACGGCCCAACCATGCGCGGATGGAGTCAAAGGCGCCTTCCGCGATGCCGGTGATGCCCGCCAATGTACCCAATAGAATAAACAGCGGCAAAACGGCAAATTCATAGTTTGCAGAGTTGTTGAAGATGGTGTTGCCGAACTGTGTGGCCAGAATGGCAAAATTCCAATCACGGAGCCACAGGAAGCCGATGCCGGATGCCAGGAACATAGAGATGGCAATGGGGAATCCGTGGAAAATCAACACCAGCATGCCGACAAAGCAGATAATACCGATCAGGGGTGCGCTCATTTGGACTCCTCCTTTCCGTCTTCGGCGGCCTCAGCGGCAGCCTGTTCCAGCAGCTCCTTATTCTTAGCTTCCACGTCCACAGCCTCCTGAGCGGGAGACTTGCCGAAGCAAATGCGGATGAAGGCCCACAGGCAGGAGAAACCCAGTACAAAGAAGCCGAAGCTATAGCATGCACCGAAGGGCCACTGGGGGAAGGAGGTGGCCAGCGTCTCGTTGATGCGGGCATTGTTTTCAATCTGGCCCATGAGAACCTTTACAACGCCCAGATAGCCGATATAGCTGAAAATCACGGTTCCAGCCACATAGGCCACAGCGCTGAGAATCTTCTGGACAATAACAGGATAGTGACGGGTCAACAGGTCCATATTGCTGTGACCGCGCTCCAGGGTGACATAGGCGGTGGCGAAGTACACAAGACATACGTTCATGTACTGGATCCACTGCTTGGTATCGCCGATGCCACTGACAGGAACACCCAGCTTGTGGAGTTTCTCCAGCACCACGTTCACCACTGCCAGCATCATAATGCCGAACAGGAAGGCCGCGGATGCATAGGAGATGACACGAATGACCTTGTAAACAACGCTATCCACTTTGTCGAAGGTAGGATGCTTACTGTTCATGATTCAACCTCTTTTCAAATCTCTCTTTTTATTACCAGCCGATGCACATGGCGGCGTCATAGCCGGCACGGACAGCCTTCTGGACGTTGGAAACCTTAACACAGTCGCCGATGGCCCGGAAGTTCTGGGCGCAGTCACGGAAGGATTCGGCGTGATCGTTGGTGGAACGCATACCCATGGCCAGAATCACGGTATCAGCAGGGATGAAGTGCTCTTCGCCGTTTGCATCCCTGTAGTTGACACCCTCCTCGGTGATGGAGGTGCAGGTGCCGCCGGTGATGGCAGCCTTGCAGTGGTCAGCTACCTGGCCCTGGAGTTCCTCACGGTAGGTACGCATGGCGTCGGGGCAAAGGCTCTTCTGCATCTCAAGGATGGTAACCTCATGGCCCAGCGTGCTGTAGTGGACGCCCACTTCGCAGCCAACCTGACCGCCGCCGATGATGACGATGTTCTTGCCGATGGGTCTGCCGGAGAAGAAGGAATCTCCTGCGGTCATAACGTTGGGGCCTTCGATGCCGGGAATGGAGCGGATGATCAGGGGTTCCGCACCGGTGGCGGCAATGACGGTGTCAAAGCCCTTGGCAGCGATCATCTCGGGGGTAGCTTCTACGCCGGTGATGATGGTGATGTTCTTATCCTGCTGGCAGTGGTTAATGAGATAACGCTCATACTTCAGCAGGTCATACTTGAAGGTCATGAAGGCGGCATCCTTGAGCTGACCGCCCAGAACGGCTTCCTTTTCGAACAGGGTGACCTTGTGGCCCCGCTTGGAGGCTTCCAGGGCACACATCATGCCGGCAGGGCCGCCGCCAATGATGCCCACGTTGTGCTTTTCCCAGTTCTTCGGAACCATCATGTCAGTGAAGTCTTCACGGCCTGCGGTGGGATTTACAGTGCAGACATACTGATGGGTGGTTTTGAACTCATCCAGGCAGCGGAAGCACTTGATGCAGGGAACGATATCGTCGGCTCTGCCCTGCTTTGCCTTGCGAACGGTATCGGGATCTGCAATGGTACCACGGGCCATGGCCACAATGTCGCACTTACCTGCAGCCAGGGTGTCGTCAATGAGCTGGGGATGCTGGAATGCGCCCAGACCCAGAACGGGGATATGGATATCCGGGCACTTCTTTACTGCCTCTGCCAGATAAACGTTGCAGCCATCGGGCAGGAAACCGGTGGGGTGGGTGATGGCACGGAGGCGAGGCTCACGGACAACGCCTGCGGAAATGTGGGCAATGTCGATCTTGTCCTGAATTATTTTCAGGAACTCGATGCACTCGTCGATCTCAAAGCCGCCGGGGACACACTCGGAACCGGAGATGCGGTACTCGATCAGCAGATTGCGGCCCACCTTCTCACGAATGCGATCCAGCACCATAATGGGGAACTTGGCACGGTTCTCCATGGAGCCGCCGAACTCGTCGGTACGGTGGTTGGAGCGGGGAGAAACAAACTCCTGCAGCAGGGTGCCGTGACCGCCGTGGATCAGCAGGGTATCAAAGCCGCATTTCATAACACACTCTGCCAGGGAAGCATAGCGATCTGCCAGCTTTTCCATCTCGGACAGGGGAATCTGGGTGAAGTGAAGACCATCGGATTCACGGACAAACTCGGAACATGCGTAGACCGGGCCTGCGGCAATGGCCTCAGGGGTATATTCACCCTCACCGCCGAAGTGGATCAGCTCGTAGGAGGCCTTGCAGTCATAGAAGTGAATGGCATCAGTGAAGTGGATAAAGTTTCTCCATCCGGTGGGATTTTCGATGTCAAAATTGGAGTGGATGGGGTTTCTGCCGGGGAAGTTGACCTGCTGACCGCCGCACTGGACCTGGGCCACGCCGCCCTTGGCTTTCTCCAGATAGTTGGAGATCATGGCAGGCTCGGGATAGGTGGGGGCATTGTTCTGCATCATGTGTCCCATGGAGGGGGCGGTGAAAATGCGGTTTTTGAAGGTGACATTGCCTACCTTCAGGGGCTTGAAAATATTAGGGTACATCTGATTCATAAATGACACTCCTTCTCAGACCATAAAAACAGTCTTTCTTGATTATTCAGTCTTTTTCCACAGCCATTCTAATATGAATTATCGAAAAGCGGAAATACTTAATTCAAATGTCTCTTATTGAAAAATTCTATCAATTCGTGTCGCCTGGACGTACAATTTCCCCAATGATCCCCCATATCCCGTCCAAAAGCGTATTTATTTTGACAAGGCCCCTTGCGAAGATTGACGAAACTCTGTAAAATAGGCCATGAGAACAGATGTGAAAGGATCATTGCAGTATGGACCTGAAACAATTACAGTACTTTATGGCTGTAGCCAAGCATCTAAATTTCAGCCGTGCGGCTGAAGCACTGTACATATCCCAGCCCACCCTGAGCTACCAGATTGCGGAACTGGAAAAGGAACTGGGCGCCACACTCTTTGAGCGTGACCGCAGAAAGGTCTTCCTGACTCCTGCAGGAGGCGCACTGCTCCCCCTGGCCAATAAAACCCTGGACTGTGCCCAGGAGATCCGGGATCTGGCTCTGAAGGGATTCCCTGAGACGGAAGCCCTGTTGTCTCTTGTGGTAGCCTTTGACCGAACGGAAGACCATTTCGAGTCCACCGGTGTCACCGAGCTGATTGCACAATTTGCCACAGACTATCCCGACGTGGATCTGGAAATGCATCAGGAAAGCATGGAGGAATGCATTTCCAAGTTGTTGGAGGAAACTCTGGATGTGGCATTTCTGGTGCTGCGGCACAATGAATCTTTGCCCGCCTCCCTTAACAGTAAGATCATCCACCGGGATGATCTGGTGCTGGTAACAAAAAAGGACCCCACCGTACACACCTGTGTGGAGGCCTTGAGAAAATATAATCTGATCTCGGTTTCCACCCGGCCCCACGCCCTGACCCGCATGATCCGATATTTTGAGCAGGAGGGTCTGGAGGTCAGTCCCATCTCCGTGGACTCCATTCCCGTATCCTTTACCTATGTCCACGCCGGAAAGGGAGCCATGATTCTGCCACGGAATTACTTCGAACAGCATCGCTACGAAAATCTCCAGGCCTTTGAGATCCCATCCCCCGCCGCGTCTCTCACCCATGTGCTGGCCTGGAATACGGCCCATCAGAATCCCTGTATCCAGCGGCTGGTCAGTTCCTTCGACTGAGGGCGGGAGTTCAGAAAAAATACATGGAAATAAGCCGATAAATAAGCTATAATGTAGAAGCATCAAAATCCGGGAGTTTCCCGGGCGATTTTTCTGTCTTGATGACAGTTTATGAAAAAGAGGCCACCACATGCAGCGTTTTGAATTTAAAAACCGTGAATTTTACAGTCATACCGGGAAGCTGATGGTTCCTGTGATCCTGCAGCAGCTCATTACTATGGGCGTAAATTTCCTGGACAACATTATGATCGGAGGCTTTGGGGAAAGTGCCATTGCCGCCGCTTCTTTCAGCAATTCCTTCTATTCCATCTTCCAGTTTATTTGTATGGGTCTTGGTTCCGGCGCTGTGGTCCTGTCCTCCCAGTTCTGGGGCAAAAAGGACTCCGCTTCCCTTCGGGCCACCGCGTCCATGGCAATGCAGACTACCCTGGTGGTCTGTGCCCTGTTTACCGTACTGTCCATAGCAGCTCCCGGATTTATTCTGGGACTGTATACCAATCAGGCCGGCGTGGTTTCCGTTGGCGTCCCCTATCTTCGACTTCTGGGCGTCACCTTCCTTCTGGCAGGACTTTCCTCCACCGCCACCTATCTGCTCAGAAGCACAGGCAAGGTCAATATTCCCCTCATTGGCTCCGCAGGTGCCTTTGTGCTGAATATTTTCTTTAACTGGGTATTCATCTTCGGTAAGCTGGGTGCGCCCCGGCTGGAGCTGCTGGGTGCAGCCGTTGGCACCGTCATTGCCAGAATGTTTGAGTTCTGCTTTATCTTTGGCTACTTTGTTCTGGTGGATAAAAACTTTGGCTTCCGGCTGAAGCACTTCCTCCACCTCCGCAGCGGCCTGTGGAAGGCCTATATCCAGTTTGCCGTGCCGGTCCTTATCAGCGACACCCTGCTAGGTGCCAGCCTGTCCATCACCAGCGCCATCACCGGCCACGTCAGCGAGGAAATGTCCGCTGCCAGCGCTATAGTTTCCTCCGTGGTCCAGATCACCACTGTGCTTAATGTGGGCATGTCCGGCGCTTCCGCCATCGTCATTGGCAACAGCATCGGCAAGAACGACATTCCATTGGCAAAGCGGCAGGGCAACACCTATGTTGTGATTTCCATTTTGTTTGGTCTGCTTATGATCCCGGTGCTGATGCTGCTGGAATCCCCCTATTTGAGTCTGTACTCCGTATCCGAGAACACCCTCTCCATCGCCCACAAGATTCTCCTGTGCAACTGCATGTTTATGCCCATTCAGACCATGGCTTATGTGACCTCTAAAGGCATCCTGCGGGGTGGCGGAGACTCCCGCTTCCTGCTGCTGGCAGACAGCTCCATGGTATGGCTGGTTTCCATTCCTCTGGGCGCCCTGGCTGCCCTGGTTTGGCACCTGGATCCCTTCTGGATCTACTTCTTCCTCCGTGTGGAGTTCCCGCTGAAGGGTTTGATCTGCCTGGCCCGCTATTGCAGCGGAAAATGGATCAAGGTTATCTCCGGCAAAGCGGGGTAACTGCCAGGAATAATTTCGTATAGAAAAACCGAGCTGAGACCCTGATGAAAGTCAGGATATCTCAGCTCGGTTTTTATATGGTTCAGCCCTGTTTATGCGGATGCCGCATTTCTCTGGCGGCATGCATGGCATGCATGATGGTGGAGACGATGATAATGCCGCCCGCAATGGCGATGGCCAGCAGCAGGGTCTCCAGCCCCTTGTTCATAAAGCCCTCCCAGTCCTGATGCACCGCATAAACCATGGTGGCATAGAGGCGGCTGCCAGGAACCAGCGGGATAATGGCGCACACCAGAAACACCGTGGCGGGCGCCTTGTGGATCCGGGCGTTGATTTCGGCATAGACCGTAATGATAATGCTGACAATGAGATAGGCGGCAGCAGGGGTCATCCCGCAGTGCTTCAGCAGCAGATAGCTGCCCCAGGCCAGCATACCGCCCAGGGTGGCGAAAAAGACCATTTTCCCCCGCACATTGAAGACCAGAGAAAACACAAAGGCGCCCAAAGTGGCGGTGATGAGCTGTATAAGCCAGGTCGGCATTGTTTTCCCTCCTTCTCAGCCCAGCAGACTGGGCAGCGCAAAGCCGCAGGCCAAGGCCAGGGCCGTCAGCAGACATTCCGAAAACCGAAGCAGGCCGGAAATGGTATCTCCGGTGAACATGTCCCGTATGGAGTTAGTCAGTCCAACGCCGGGCACCAGCAGCATAATGTTGCCAATGGAGATCATATCCGGGGAACAGGGCAGGCCCACCCAGCCCATTCCCTGGGCAAGCAGGCCGCCGATGACGGCACACAGCAGGGTAGTCGCCAATCCGGGCACCCGCAGAGAAGAAAACAGCCACAGCATGCCGCGAATCAGCATACCCACCAGGAAGGACAGTACCGCATCCAGGAAGGAGCCGCCGAAGAACAGGGCAAACACGAAGCTGGCAGAGCCGTACAGCAGTACCTGAACCGGTCTGGTGTAGGTCTTTGCTGCCGCAATTTCCCGAATGCGAGGGTCGATCTCCTCCAGTGGCACTTCTCCGCTGCAAATATGGCGACTGAGATCGTTGAGACGGGTCAGAGCCGTCATGTCATAGCTTGTTCCGCTGATTCTGCGGGTCTGGCTGATGGCGCCGCAGTCAAAATGGGCCGTCACGATGATGCTGGTGGTGATGGTCATAACGTCCACCCGTCCAGCACCCTTGGCCTTCAAAATGCGGGTCAGTGTGTCCTCAACACGTCCCACCTCGGCGCCCCGGATCAGCATCCGTTCTCCCAGGTTCATAGCGTAGGTCAGAATTTGCTCTGCCTCCTGACGTTCTATCATAGGTTTCTCCCCTCTCCGCTTCCTTTTTCTTCCCAAGTATAGCGCAGTTTTTCATGTTTTTCAAACAGAATCGTTGAGTTTATCAAAATTATCTGCTATAGTTAACCTTGGCGGTTTTTCGCCGCTGTTTTGATTATTTTTTCCCAAAGAGGCGACGCGTATGAATGTCATCGGGGCCATGAACACCCCCTTTTCTCCCGCGCAATTGCAGACCATTGAAGCTCTTGCCAAAGAAAAGGACTACGAATTCCGCCGCATCCCATCGGATGCCCCGACAGATGCCGTCCGGGATTGTGCCATTTTGGTGGGCTATTTCCCAAAGCGGCTGCTGCAAAACGCCCGGGAACTGAAATGGCTTCATCTTCCCTCCGCGGGAGCGGACCGGTATGTGTCCGACGACCTCTATGACGGACAGGAATTTACCCTGACCAATTCCTCCGGTGCCTTCGGCACTGCCATTGCGGAGCAGCTTATTATGGGCACCTTGATGCTCCTTCGCAATATGCCGGTCTATGCCCGCCAGCAGCGGGAAAAGATCTGGCAGCGCACGGGAGATCTCCGGTTTCTGCGAAATGCTTCCGTGACCGTTTTGGGCACCGGCAATCTGGGCGGCACCTTCTGCCGCTTCCTCAAGGCCATGGGCGCATCCGTCACCGGTGTCAACCGCAGCGGCGGACCGGGCGAAGGTCCCTTTGATGAGATATTCCCCATTTCCCAGCTTCACCGGGCTGTTTCTGGGGCCGATGTGGTGGCAGCCTGCCTCCCGCTGACAAGAGAAACGGAAAAGCTGCTGGATGAAGCCTTTTTTGCCGCCATGAAACCCGATTCCATCTTCCTAAACGTGGGCCGCGGCAAAACGGTGGATCAGCAGGCACTGATCCGGGCGCTGCAGCAGGGACATCTCTCCGGCGCCATGCTGGATGTGGCGGAGGAAGAGCCTATGCCCCCGGACTGCCCCCTGTGGGACATGGAAAATGTCATCATAACCCCCCACATTTCCGGTTCGGACCTGGACCCGGAAAACACCGAGCTGATTTTCAGCATATTTATGGACAATCTCAGCCGCTATTTTGAAGGAAAACCCCTTCAGAATGTGGTGGACAGAAATAAAGGATATTAAAGGAGTAGCTTACTATGAATGTTAGCGTTTTGTCTCAGGAAAAGGGCATGGCCATCCTGAAAATCACCGTCCCCGGCGAAGTTCTTACAAAGGCTCTGGATGAGGCTTACAACGTCTTCGCCAAGAATCACAAGGATTTTGACGTTCCCCGCAGTGAAGTTACCACCTCTGCCGACTGTGCCGACATCTATCGTCAGGCCGTCCAGGATGTGTTCTCTGATCTGTATGCCGAGGCTTTGAAGGCCTCCGGCCTCACCATCGCCTCCGAGCCTGTGATCTCTGTGATCCAGGCCTCCGAGACCGAGGGCGTGGAATACCAGATGGAGTTTGCCCTCCGTCCCGAAATCAAGCTGGGCCAGTACAAGGGTATCCATGTGAAGATGCCTGTGGTGGAGCCCACCGAGGAGGAATATGCCTCCGCCATGCAGCATGCCGCACAGCAGAACGCCATTCCCACCACCGTGGACCGTCCCGCTGAGCTGGGCGACATTGCAACCATCGACTTTACCGGCTATCTGGACGGCGTTCCCTTTGACGGCGGTCAGGGCAATGACTATCCCCTGACTCTGGGCTCCGGTTCCTTCATCCCCGGCTTTGAGGAGCAGCTTGTGGGCGCTTCCGCAGGGGACAATGTGATGGTAAACGTCACCTTCCCCGAGAATTATCACGCCCCCAACCTGGCAGGCAAGCCCACCGTATTCCGCTGCAAGGTGAAGAAGGTGGAGGCTATGGACATCCAGCCTCTCTCCGCGGAGCAGGAGGCTGAGATCCGCCAGCAGGTTCAGCAGCAGAAGAAGGCCATGGCAGACCAGCAGATCGAGGACGAGGTTCTGGGCCGCATTCTGGAAGAGGCCGAGGTGGAAATTCCCAGCGCCATGGTGGACAGCGAGGTCAGCATTGTGATGAATCAGTTCGTTGCTGAGATCGGTCAGCAGGGCATGGATCTTGACACTTTCCAGCAGCGCACCGGCAAGACCACCGAGGAAATGCTCGCAGAGATGCGTCCTCTGGCTACCCGCCGTATTATGCTGCGTCTGGTGCTTTCCGCCATTGCCGAGGAAGAGAAGATCACCGTCACCCAGGAAGAGGTAGAAAAGCAGTGGGAGCAGATGGCCCAGCAGTACGGCATTGACGTGCCCCGTCTGAAGGTCTACATGGGCGAAGCCGCCGAGGAGGAGATCAAGGCTGAGATCACCAACGCCAAGGCATATGCCCTGCTTCGCAGCGCCACCATTTTGGAGATGAACTGATTGGATCTGTTAATCAAAAATGGCCGGGTCATTGACCCGGCCAATCATATCGACAGTTATTTGAATGTGGTGGTACGGGATGGGAAGATTGCGGAGCTGACCCGGGAAATCCCACAGGGAGATTTTGCGGTCATTGATGCCGCAAACCGGGTGGTGACTCCCGGTTTTTTGGATATCCACATGCACGAGGCCCCTGTGTGCGACCTAAATGATATGGAGTCCTCCATCTTTGGCTCCATGCTTCGGATGGGCGTAACCACAGTTCTGGGCGGCAACTGCGGCGACAACGAGCTGCCCCCCACGGAGTACTTTGGGGCGGTTTCCGGGAAAATGCCTGTAAACCTGGCCCTGCTGGCAGGCCACAGTTCTGCCCGACGGCAGGCCGGATTTACCGACAAATACGCTTCCCTCACCACAGAGCAGATCAGCAAGGTGGCGGAGGTTTTGGAAAAATGGCTGGAGGACGGCTGTTTCGGCATTTCCTACGGCATCCGTTACGTTCCAGGCATCAACCGGGAGGAACTGATGGGCACCGCAAAGCTCTGCCGGGAAGAAAAGCTGCTGATTGCTGCCCACGTTCGGGACGATGCGGACTATATTTTCTCTTCCATTCAGGAGTTTTTGGAAATGGGCTGGGAATACGATCTTCCCTGTCAGGTGAGTCACATCGGTTCCATGGGTGGCTACGGACAGATGGCTCATGTTCTGGCTATGCTGGATGAGGCCCGGGTCCGTGGGCTTGATGTCATGGCGGACTGCTATCCCTACAACGCCTTTTCCACCAGCATCGGAGCCACCACCTATGACCCCGGCTTTATGGAGCGCTACCGCTGCGGCTATGACGCTATTATCCTTTGCGGCGGCAAATATGCCGGACAGCACTGCACCGAAGAAATGTTTCATGAGCTGAGACGGGAGGCCCCCGGCACCCTGACCGTGGCCCATGTGATGGCACCCGAGGATGTGGAAATGGCCATGGCCCACCCGGCGGTGATGCTGGCCAGCGACGGAATTACCGAGGGTGGCGCAGGCCATCCCAGAGCCGCCGGAACCTTCCCGCGGCTCATTCACCAGTATGTGAAGACCGGCGTCCTTTCCCTCTATCAGGCGGTGGAAAAAATGACTGCCATGCCCGCAAAGCGGCTTCATCTGGATTGCAAAGGCAACCTTTCCATTGGCAGCGACGGTGATATCGTCATTTTTGACCCGGAGAATATTCGGGATTGCGCCACCTTCCAGGAGCCTTCTCTTGCCCCGGAGGGCATCGACTATGTGATACTGGACGGCTGTGTTGCCTGCGATCATGGCAGGATCATCGACAGCACCCTGGGAAAGCCCCTTTATCGCAGCAGATAACAAATTAGGGCTGCTTCACCAGATGCAAATCGAATCAATAGAAGCGGTGCTTCCTGGAGGAAACTCGGGAAGCACCGCTTTAATTTGTGGAGAGCCACTTTTGGCGTATATTTTAACGATGAATGTATCTTCCTGAAAAAGAGATTCGAACTGTCGAAGTCCAGATTGTGCGTCTTTTTGTGAGATTACGCCTCTTCGGGCAGCAGTTCGTCTATCATCAGGGTGGTAATGATATAGGTGCGGATGGCATCGATCATTTCGTCCACACACTGGCTCTCGTTGGGACCGTGGGCATAGCCGTATTTGGGTACGGGGATGATCTCGGGGGAAATGCCGGGGCCAAAGCCCAGGGAGTTGGGCAAAGTGGGGGCATAGGTTCCGGCGGGAAGGATCATGGGATGCAGATCGATCTCCGGGTGATTCAGCACGTCAATGGCAATCTTGGTGACCTTCTGAGGAAGACCGTTTTTCCAGTCCAGGGGCACAAACCAGGCATCGCTGGAGCTGGTGACGGAGAACTGATAGCCATGCTGGGTGCAAACCTGCTCATAGGTTTCAAACATGGATTTCTGATCCACGGTGATGGCATAGCGGCTGAACATGGTGATGGTGAGGACGCCGTTTTCCAGTGCGGCGGTACGGGCATGGACCTGGGTAGAGCCGGAGAAGTCCGTGCAGGCAACGCCAAAGCCGGTGCCCCGGAAATCCTGAAAAGCTTCTGCCAGGAAAGCCAGCGCCAGGTCGGCCTTTTCGTCCAGAATTCCTGTGCCGGATACATTGGCGGAGAGCTTTGCGATGGCATTTACTGCGCCGCCCTGTTCGGCGGCAGCGGGATGACCAGATTTGCCCTTGGCGCTGACGGATACGGTGCCATCTGGGTTTCCTGTGATGGTTACATCCTTACCTGCCAGGGCAGTTTCCACATCTACCAAGGTGCGGCCTGAGAGGGTCAGACTGGCATCTGCGGGAACACCGCCGTTTTTGCTGGAACTCTCAAAGGCAATCAGGTTGGTGCCGGAGAGATCCGTGGAAATCTGCCCGGAGAAACGGCCCATCTCACCGTGATGGATGGGGAAGGGGCAGTCGCAAACGAAGAATACTTCAGGCAGATGATTCTTATGCTTCTCCACGAAGTAGGGCATGTCTGTCATACCACTTTCTTCCTGGCAGCCGTAGAGTACACGGATGGAGTGCCTGAGCTTGATGTCATGCTCCTTTAGGTACTTGAGCAGATAGAAAAGGGCGATGCAGGAGCATTTGTTATCTCCGGCGCCACGGCCCACAATGTGACCGTCAATGTAAACACCCTTATATGGCTCGGTAATGGTCCAGCCGGCGCCAGCGGGAACCACGTCCAGATGGCCTACATAGGCGGCCTCCTTGTCACCGGAGCCGCGATAGATCAAGCTGCCGCAGTAGTATTCGTCGTTTTCAGTCTCCAGGCCCAGGGCCTTTCCTTTTTCCAGCATCCAGTCCAGCATACGGGCGCATTCGGTGCCGAAGGTATAGCCGCCCTCACCGGGAGTTGCCACAGAAGGGATGCTGATTGCTTCAATCAGATCGTCAATGTAGTTCTGCCGCTCTCCGGCCAGCCATTGGTTGACGGAAGGGATCAGGTGTTTATATTCCATTATGTAAACCTCCTGCGAAAAATCTTTAGATTTCTTATAGTATACTATTTTACGGACGGGCCTGTCAATAAAGGCGGAGACATGGAAATGGTGCAAAAGCGTAAAGATTTCTTTTGTCGGTTGGCTGGATAAACTTGACAAATAGTTCGATGTGGTATTAAATAGAGGTGTAGGCATATACAACACCATCAAAGGAGGAATACTGCATGAGCGAATTTGTAAAGTTTACCCCCGGTGAATATCTGGACTTCGAGAAGGAAGCGGTTCAGCTCCGCTTGGACATTATGGCCGGCAAGGCGGAAATGCCCAAAATGGGCGGACCCTTTGCAGCCAAGGAGCCCACACCCTATACGGAAGAGGAAATCCTGGAATACAACAAGAAGTGGGATCCCTACAATCCCCTGTTTACGGATCCTGAGTATGCAAGGAAGGCCGGCTATGACGGTGTTCCCGCCTATCCCGGTTTTTGTGGGCGCGGCGCCATGGCGGTTCCCGGCTTCAATAAGACCATCTCCACCGGCGGCTTCTACTACACCAACGACGGCACCGACATCTATCTGTCCCGGCCTGTGGTAGCAGGCGATCTGCTGGTAGAAGGAAATACCAAGGGTGAGTTCTATGAGGTCACTGCCCCCGGCAGCGAGCTGCGTCAGTGGTATATGGGCGGAGCTGCTGAGATGGTGGACCAGAATGGGGAAGTGGTAGTCTACGCCGAGGGCAACACCCGTGACTGCTATAAGCAGTATGCGGACGACACGCCCCCCAAAAACCTGTCTGATAATATGGCCGAGTGGTGTGAATATTTCCCGCCGGCACACTATACCACCGACGAGGAGTGGGATTACATCCGTGAGCTGTGGGCCAAGGAAGAGATTCGCGGTGCAGAGCCCCGTTACTGGGAGGACGTGGAGGTTGGCACCTTCATGACCGAGACCTGCACCGGCCCCATTACCTACATGGATATGATTTCCCTCTATGGCAATATGATGCCCCTGTCCCGGCAACAGCTATGCGACAAGGAGGGCCTGAAGACCATGTTCCGTGATCCCTACGGCAACTATCTCTTTGAGACCTCCATCCATCTGGGCACCCGGAATCTGCCCAATGGCCGCATGGTGTTCTACAATGACACCGCAGCGCGGCTTCTGGCCCGCACTGTCACCAACTGGATCGGTGACGCAGGCTACGTGTCCCGTTTCTGCTGGCGCTTCTTCCCCTTCTTCGAGGAGATGCGGAATCACCATGTGCCCAAGGATTACGACCTGATTACCCGTGTTGTTCCCGGCTATGAGAATCGGCCCCTGAACCGCCATGGCTCCGAGGGAGATACGGTCATCGGCAAGGCCTATATCTACGACAAGCGCATCGACGAAAAGGGTCGGCATGTCATTGATATCTGCGCCTGGGGCGAGACCCTGGACGGCGATATCGTGCAGGTTTGCCCCATGCAGGCAGTTCTGCCCACCAAGGGTTAAGCTCTGATTAAAGTTCATACACAGCCCCGGCGTGCAGGAATGTACGCCGGGGCGTTTTGCGAAAGAACACGATAAATTGTTCACCATGGAGCTGCTTTCTGAATTTGTGTCGTTTCCAACCTGTGGTTGGAAGGGAAAAGGGCAAATCCAACTATGCTTCTGTTGTCATGGCGGGGATCACAAAGAATAGAATATAAGGAAAGGCTCCACCGGTAGAATATCCTGCCGGTGGGGCCTTTTGGTACGGTTTCAAACTGGTGCGGCAGCGTTCTTTGCCTTCCACGGTGGGAAAGGTTTTGCCGCCTGCGGAGGCACCCGAAAAACAGCAATTAATAAAAGAGCCTGCTGTTTATCGTGCTGCCTCCGGCAGAACCAGTCGTTCCACAGAGATGGTTTCGCCATTTTCAAACTTCAAGCAGAATACGGAGGGCTGAGGCAGGGTCCTTGCATAATCGTCATCGATTCCGGGAATCAGACTGGAAATGTAGGCACAAATGGCGGCACCATGGCTGCCCACAAGGACCTTCTTTCCGGGGTTGTCCCGAACGATTTCTGCAATAACCTCCGTCATGCGGGCGCAGCACTGGTTCAGAGATTCGCCGTTTACGTCCGCCAGCTCCCGGTCATCCCACTGTCGGGCACGGAAGTCGTTTGGCTGCCGATGGGAATGCTTTCCGTCAGAGGGAGGCATGCCCCGTTTGGATGGATCCCCGCCAAAGTCCAGTTCTCGCAGTCGATCGTCCATGGTGATCTCAAAACCGTCGGCGTCCATCAGGTAACGGAGCGTGGACAGAGTTCGGGCAAAGGGGGAGCAGTAAGCGGTGTCTGCGTTCCTCAGACACTCCATTTCCAGCAGGCCCTTAGCTCTTCCTTCGCCCCGCACGGACAGGGGCTGAATGCGGTCGAAAACCTCCCACATATTCTTGGGTGGATGCATTTTTTCCGAATGTCGGATCAGGTACAGGGTTGTCATGGTGCTGCCTCCTCGGTGGATTTCTATAGATAATATTTTTGTGTCATTAGCGGTAGGTTTCTACCCGGTCATCCCGGATCACGCCGTTCCAGTTCATGCCGAAGGCGAAGTCGTAGACATTGCCCAGCTCGTCCACATGGCAGCGCATGTCTCTGGGAACGTCCTCGAACTGGGCCTCCACGGTTTCCATGTCTGCCGGAGTCTGGCAGGGCATCAAGCCCTGGGGCTCAAATTTTCCCGAGATCACATCCAGGACCGCCTGGATCTGGCAGTCGAAGGACACAAGGATGGCGTCGGCCAGAGGCTCGAATTCTGCCATGACCATGGGATTGGACAGGTTTACCACGGCGATCACGGGCTTCTCCCCCATGGAAGCCTTGGTTTTCAGGAAGATGTCCAGATCCGCTTCGTTGAGGGCGGTGTTGGTTTTGCCCTGGTAGGAGCGGTTGGGGTTGTCCTCATGGGGGTCGCCTCCTGCCAAACTGACGGCTCTGGCGTTTTTGGCTGTGTAAGGCCGATATTGCAGGGTGATGGGCAGATATCCGCCCTTCTTTGCGTCATAGCCCATGGAAGAGGGGGAATCCATGAAGACTATGGCAAAATCCGCATCTTCCGGGTTTTCTGCCCGGTCAAAATACTTTTCAAGGAGCTGGGGATTTACCGCGGGGGTATCCACGGGAGGGGTATCCGACATAAAGGGGCCCTGCATGACGGAACGAAGCCGGTTTGGAACATAAGCCTTCTGTCGCTGGAGGGGCAGGAGATTCCCCTTGTTTTTCAGCATGACAATGGACTTTTGCTGTGCTGCATAGCCTGCCGCCATATATTCAGCGCAGCCCACGGTCTTTTTGGTTTCTGCCAGGTTCAAATAGGGATTCTCAAAGAGTCCGGTGCGGAGAATATTTCTTAACAGGCGGACGGCAGAGCGTTCCATTCTTGCCCGCATGGCATCTTCACCGTGGGCGGCTACGCCCATTTCGTAGGCCGCCAGGATGGGAGCAGCCTCGTTATTGCCACCGAACTGATCCACGCCGGCCATGATGACTTTGTAGTGCCGCTCACTGAGATTCAGGTGAGAGGTGCCCCAGTCTCTGCCGTCAAAGGCGTCAATGGCATTGTTGTCCGCAGTAATGCCCCAGTCTGTGCATACCACACCGTCATAGCCATACTTCTCCCGCAGCAGATCGTTGATGATGTATTTGCTGTAGCCGTTGCCAACGTTTTCGCCGTACTTTTTGTCCTGATCGTAGGAGATGGTGTAGTAGGGCATAACGGCGGAAGCACATTTTGTCTTTCCTGCCAGTTGCATTGCGCCCTCGGTAAAAGGCTTCAGGGCTTCATCGAAATTATTGCCCGGATATATGGCGTATTTTCCGTAAGCAAAATGGGCGTCACGACCGGCTTCGCCGCTACCGCCTCCCGGCCAGTGCTTGATCATGGCGTTGACACTCTGGGTACCCCAACCGTCCTCGATCTCCGCGTCTCCCAGGGAGGTCTGGAATCCGTCGCAGTAAGCCCGGGCCATGTCCACCGACAGCTTGGTGCCTTCGCCGAAAGTGCCACTGTAGCGGTTCCAGCGAGGCTCCGTTGCCAGGTCAATCTGGGGAGATAGGGCCGTGGCAATGCCAAGGGCACGGTATTCCTTGGAGGCAATGTCACCGAACTGTCGAACCAGTTCCGGGTCAAAGGTGGCAGCCATGCCAAGAGAGGATGGCCACTGAGAAATGGCACCGTCTGTGCCCACCAGATATTCGCCGTTGGACTCTGCGCTGTGGCGGGGATCGGAGCTGGTATTGACGGGGATGCCTAGATCAAGGCCCTCCACAAAGGCCTGCATATTGTTGTTCCACTTTGCAGCTACCTCGGGGGATTCCACGCTGGTTACCAGCACATGGCGCAGCTTGTCCCGATCCAGGAATACCTTCTGCTGGTCGGAGAGGTCGGAGACTTCAGCATCGCTTTCTTTCAGGGGCTTTCCTCCGTAGGTGCCCGCAAAGCGCATGGCGAACAGGTCTCCCTCCTTAGGGATGGTGACAGCCTGATGGCCGGAGTAAAGCATAAGTCCGGCGATCTGCTGAATGGTCATTTGTCCTGCCAGATCCTTCAGCCGTTCTTCTACAGGCAGCCGCCAATCCTCGTAGGGGTCCAGCTTGCCGTTTCGGTTCAGATCCTTAAAGGCGTAACCGTCCACTTCCAGGAGCTTTACCCCGGAATCCGGGCTGTAGCCCAGGGTAGCGCCGTTTTCGTTCTCGACGAGAATGTATCCGTCTTTCCAGGTTTCGGTCCATTTTTTCATAATGATCACCTGCTTGTCAGAGGTTGTACGGCCTGAGAAGCCGTTTGTTTTCTTTGGGAATCGCTGAATGATAATATGAGGGAAAACCTCGATTTTTTTAGAATTTCTCCCCAATTCACAGAATACCACATCTATGGGGAACTGGCAAGTGGCCTCTGACAGAATATGAATCACCGCAGGGGATTCCCTGCGGTGATTTTGAATCGTATCTAGACGGTCATGGACATTCGGGATCATGCAACCCGATGCACGGGATATATCAGTCCACCTTGGGGGTCTCGTAGATCCGGTAGGTGTTATCCCGATCCATGGTCTTATAGGGTTCAGGCCATGCAACCGTGTTCTGAACGTGCATAATGGGGGTGTAGTTGTAATGGATGGGGCCGGGAACGCCAACGTGGACTTCGCCCTTGGCGCCGCCTGCGGAGGTTGCGCCACGGGTAGCACCGGTTTCCTTCACTACCATACCAGGGACCTGTGCATTGCCGTCCTTGCCGCGGACTTCGCCGCCAGGACCGCCACCAGCACCAGGCGCGCCGCCCATTCCCTGAGGAGGACCGCCAGCACCAGGCGCACCGCCCATGCCCTGAGGAGGACCACCGGCACCAGGCGCACCGCCCATTCCCTGAGGAGGACCGTCGGCACCAGGCGCGCCGCCCATGCCCTGAGGAGGAGCACCTGCGCCGGGAGCGCCGCCCATGCCCTGGGGAGGAGCACCTGCGCCGCCGGGACCGCCTGCGCCACCGCCAGCACCGGGACCGGGTCCGGGACCCTTTCCGCCGCCACCGATGCCCATGAGCTTGTTATAAGCATCCTGTCCGGGGTTGCAGGTGTCCATGGGGCCGCCCATGTCGGGGCAGACCTGCTCGTGGAGATAGAGCCACTCGTCTTCTTCTTCGTCATAGACGAAGTCAGAGCCATAGCGCTCCCAAAGGGTGAGGCCACGCATCTTGTGATTTGCGTTGAGGGCAAACAGCAGAATACCCGGGGTCAGGAAGGAGGCACGGACGGTCTTGCCGTCGTCGGCAGCCTCCACAATGTCGGTGCCCAGAGTGTGCATGGAGATCTCACGGATGGACCGGGGATCAAACCAGGTCACTTCGTTGTGCTGCTTGATGATATTGATATAGCCTCTGAGACCATCGGGGTCGTAGTTGACCACGCTGTTGTACCAGACTTCCTTAAAGCCGGTCATAACGCCGAAGAGATGACCCCAGGAAGCTTCATCGCTGGTATCCCAGAATTCGCCCCACTCTTCCTTGCAGTAGGAGGTGGCGTGGAGATAGGTATGCCGAGCGTGGAGATACTCCGCAGCCTGGACGCCCTCGGCATTATGAATGCGCTGAGACAGGGTCAGATGCGTTTTCATTTGGCATACTCCTTTCTGTAGTTGGGATGGCCCTTGCGCCACTGGGGACGGCCCTCATAGCCGTAGCCCTCGGCGGGATCGTAGGAATAATAGGGCTTTGGAGGAACGGTGGGATAGGCGTCAGACCAACCGTAGTCCCGGTTGTGAACCACATAGGGCTCTGTGGGGTTGCCGAATTCCAGTTGAGCCTCCGTGGGAATGCCGGTGAAGGTTTCCACATCGCCCACGTTGCCGCCGGCCTCGTACTCCACATCGTTGGAGATCAGCAGATGCCAGATCTTCCACTCGCCGCTGTCTTCCTTCACGAAGTCAGCGCAGATCCGCTGGGGGCACCAGACGGCCTTTGTGGTGCCGTCGGGGTTACCGGTGCAGTTTACGCCGATGGAATACCAGACACCCTTGGCAGTCTTGCCGTCGCCGGCCAGAACCACGCAGGGGGTGGAAACGTGATGGGCGATGAGATCGCCATAGCCGAAGTTGTCACGGATGTTCCGCAGGCCGGGGTTGGCGGCACACTTTTCATCCAGAGCCTTCTGCTGACGGTCGGTATACTGAACCACATAGTAGTTGGAGATCTCGTCCATGCCCACATAGTAGCCCCAGTTGGAGCCCAGGGAAGCGGACTTTCGATACTTTGCCTCAGAGACCCAAAGGGTATCCAGCTCCTTGCGGCGTTCGTTGTTCATGTTGAGGACCTGCCGCCGGGACATGAGATCCTTGACGGTCTCGATATCCCATACGCGGATGATCCGCTCGTCATCGGAATAATACTGTTTTTTCATCTCCAGGCCTCCTCGCTTTCAGCGCCGTAGCTGAAGGTGTTTTCAAAGGTGTCGTAGGGTTCGGGAACCTTGGGGAGCTTGGTGAAGGGGCGAGAGCCGGTGTAAAGCGCACGGAGGGGCTTTTCCTGGTTAGGCTTTGCAACTTCCACGCCCTTCATGTCCGCAAACTGGGGCATCGGCGGGAACTGCTCGATGGCGGCAGGATCGCCCCACTTCTTGCCGGCAGGGGTGTCCACATCCTCCAGATACAGCACATGCCACAGCTTCCACAGATCGTTCTCGCGGATAAAGTCGATGCACAGGCTGCC
>CAZEPQ010000015.1:0-21319 GCA_964514175.1 uncultured Oscillospiraceae bacterium | reverse complement strand
CTCTCCGTAAAGATCGCGGAGGGGATCTGCAGAGCGGTGGAGATGATGACCACGCTGATGCAGTTGGGAAGCAGGTGCTTCAGAATGATCCACTTGCCCTTGGCACCGGCAGCCTTGGCAGCCAGTACATACTCCTGCTCCTTCAGTGACAGGATCTGACCACGGATCTGACGGGACATGCTGACCCAGTACAGAAGACCGAAGACAATGAACAGAGCGATCATGTTGGTGCCCAGCTTTGCCAGCACGGTTCCCTCAATGAGCGGCTCCAGGGTAACGCCCAGGACCGATGCCAGAAGGATGACCATAAGCATGTCCGGCAGAGAATAGATGATATCTACGATACGCATGATGATCAGGTCCACCTTGCCACCGCAGTAGCCGGAGATGGAGCCAACGGTCATGCCAATGACCAGTACGATCAAGCTGGCGAAGAAACCGACGCCCAGAGAGATTCTGGTGCCGTATACGACACGGATGAAGTAGTCACGTCCGGCAGAGTCTGTGCCGAAGATGTGGGGGAATACCTTCTCGCCGGCCTCAATTTTCTCAAGCTCTGTGGAGCCGTATTCAAAGGGGGCCAGGTTGTTGTAAGAAGGATCAACGGGCTTACCGGGGGTAATACCCAACTGGGTGTCATAGGAATAGGGCCAGAACATGGGCAGGAAGATGGACGTCAGGGTGATGAGCACAATGACGACGAAGCTCACGGTGGCAACCTTGTTCTTGAGCAGGCGCTTCACGCCATCCTTAAAGAAGGTGCTGGCAGGGCGCATCTGTACCATATATTCTTTTTCTGCCTCAGTTGCAGGGATAAAATCATCCAGATCCACATGGAGGCTAAAGGGATTTTTCTTTGTATTCATAACTGCGCCTCCTTTTATTCCAGGGTGATTCTGGGGTCAACGACCTTGTAGAGAATGTCGCTGATCAGGTTCATAACGACGATCAGGGTAGCAAGCACGATGGTGGTGCCCATAATCAGGGGATAGTCACGACCGGTAATGCTGTTGATGAAGGCACGGCCGATGCCGGGAACAGCAAAGATCTGCTCCACGACCAGGGAACCGGTGACGATATAGGCCAACATGGGGCCAAAATAGGTGATGACAGGAATCAGGGAATTTTTCAGTGCATGGCCGAAGATGATCCGGGCACCGGAGACACCCTTGGCCTTGGCGGTGCGGATGTAATCCTGTCCCAGTACGTCCAGCATGGAGGAACGGGTCAGACGGGTAATGTTTGCCATGGGGGAAAGACTCAGGGTAATGACCGGCAGGATCAAGCCTGCGGTGGTGGTGCCGTTGGCAGGCAGAATGCCCAGCACCAGTGCAAACAATACCAGAAGCAGAGAGCCCATAATGAAAGAGGGCATGGAGATACAGGCCGTGGTGAAGACCATGATCACTTTGTCGATGAGCTTGTTCCGGCGAAGTGCTGCCACTGCACCCAGAACGACGCCCGCCACCAGGGCGATACCGGCGGCAAGCAGGCCCAGCTTTGCGGAGGTCTTCATGCCGTCTGCGATGATGTTGATCACGTCACGACCACGCTGCTTCAGAGAAGGGCCGAAGTCCAGCTTGGTGACGATGTCCTTGAGATAAGTAAAATACTGCTCCATCAGGGGCTTATCCAGACCATACTTGGCCTCCAGCGCAGCCTGTGCCGCAGGGCTGATGGCTTTCTCGCCCAGGAAGGGGCCGCCGGGTACGGCGCGCATGACGAAGAAGGTCACGGTGATGACCACCCATACCGTCAGGATCGCCAGACCGATTCGTTTGAGTATGTATAACATTGTTTTTGAATTCACATTCATCCCGCCTTAATACGTTAGTTCTTTAGATGGATAAAATAGCTGTAAACAAAGAGAAGCCGCTCCGTGAAGAGCGGAACATGCTTTTATTTCCTTGTGACATATCCGGACATACATAAGACTAACCCTGATTCATATTCAGGATAATTATATATGATTTCGGAAGAAATATCAAGTGAATAATTGTTCTAAATGGTAAACCGTTGGGAAATTCTACCGCAAATCACGGATTTTCGGGAAAAAACCTGTCCCGTATGGGAAAAAGGGACAGGGAAATCCGTCTCAGTGGGCCATAGTTTTTTCCTCAGCATGTAGCCAATGGAAAATGAGTAATCCGACAATCAGCAACAGGACAGCCATCGTAAAGACTCCTTTTGCGAAAAGAAAAACCAAAACTTGACAAATCAAGCATACCATAATTCCCTGAGAAAAACAAGAGAATATAGACAATTTCAGGGATTTTCGGTATACTAAGGCTAGAAAAATCGTTTGTATCGCTGAAAGAAGGGGGGCAGAAAATGAAGGGACGCCGGAAATTTATTTTGCCCATTCTGGCTGTGATCCTGCTTGCGGTGGTGCTGGCCTATAGTTGGAGCAGGGGCGAGGACATGACCTTTTGGGTAGTCGGAGAAGACCAGACATTTTACCTGTACCACTTGGATGACGAAATGAACGCAGAACTGATCCTGAACGCAGACTACGTTGCCTACGGGGAAGATACTGCGGTATATCTTGAAGTAGATGGATTCCGGTGGATTTTGTATGCGCTCCGTCTGGGGGATACTTCTTCTGTGCAGCTTGCGGAGGGGGATTCCCTGAAAACCAATCCCGTTGGGTTTCGCATTCAAATCCAGGATGGATACGCTTACATCCCGGTTCGTGTCATGGACGAGTCGAAAAGTGTCACAGATACTTATCTCTTGGAATGTGCGCTGAACGGTTCGGAATGCAGGGAGCTTTATGGCCTGGAGCTGGACCTTTGGTACAATTTCCATGTGCAGGATGAGAAGGTCTATTACGTTGAGATGATAGAATCGGACGAAGATCGTATTAAGTCCTATGATTTGAAAACGGGGGAAACGGCTTGCCTTGGGGAGATGGATGTAGTCAGTTTTACAGGGGGCAGTTATTTGGATCAGGATGTCTTGTGGAGGATGACAAAAGAAGGGGATCTTTCCGATCCGGATTCTGATTTTACTGCGTATGCAACCGGCTTCTCCCTAAAAGACGGAACGAAAACGAATCTTTTGCTCAATGATTACAGAACCACCGATGACACAAATTTCTGGGTCAATGATGGATTTGTTTACTGTTTCAGAGACCGACGTCTCAGCGAAGACGGGAAAATTGGCATTGTCGCGGATCTGTGGAAGATCAATGCAGCCACCGGGGAGGAAACCTGTATCCGTATGGGGCTTCCATACGACAACAATTTTCCGCCGGACATCTTCTTCGGCAAAGAAGGGCTGATTCTCTCCGACGAGGAACTGGATGGAGAACGCTATGTAGCGACGTTAAAATACATCAGCTATGATGGTAGTGAATTGGTGGAACTGGACATTCCGGAGAACTTGGAGGGATAAATCATGGGCAGATTGGGAAAGACAATCCCTTTTGAGGATTAAGAAGATTCATGCAGAAGGAGAATGCGCCAATGAAACGATGGATTTCGGCAGGATTGTTGCTTGTGGTTACGCTTTGCATTCTTTACGGCTTTCACGTCCATCTGAATAATATGCCGGAACTTGATGAACTCAAAGAATTTGACCCATCTGTTTATGCGCCTACCCATGAAGTGCAGACCTTTTGGCTAAAAGCCAATGATCGGGACTGGGTGCTGTCCTCTGTGGTCAATTATTCTGCTGATGGTCAGGTGGAATGTGAAACAGTTTATCACATTGACGAGAATGGACAGGCCTATTACATTGCCCCGAACGGGAATCGTATTGATGTCCCGTCCATGCCCGATGATGTAACAGAGTTCCTTTCTGCCTGGGATGTTCGGGCGGAAAGCCATGATGGATATGGGCGGGTTGTGAGCCGTACCGCATATTGGCTCCGTGAAGATGAAAGCTCAGATATCTACGAATTGGTGGACTGGAATTACTGCCCGGACAGCACCACGGATGGGAATGATTCTGTGTGCAGCTTTGTTCGCACTATGCGGATAGAGGTTCTGCCCGGGGAAGAGACGTTTATGTTTGAAGGCCCTGATAATACCCCGGTCTATGAATCAACTGCTTATGAGATTCAAACTTATGACAAATACGGAAACACCTATAATATCTGGATCGAACGGCCCTGTCGGATCGTAACGAACAGTGATGGCTATTTGGCGATGATCATTGTTGATGTCCCTGGGGTCTATTATGTATACCGGGTGGATGAATTCGGGCGTCAAGCATGGAGTGCGACATACAGTAAAGAGGATATGAGCCTGATGAGCTATACAGTGTACAGCTATAAGGAGGGCTAACCGGACATGAAAACACGGAAACCAATCATAAAAATCGGCGGTTTACTTCTGGGAATCATTCTTGCTGTAGCTGCTGTCGCTTTTTGTGTGAGGCAGCAGACCGATCCGATGTATTATCACCGGGATGGCCTCTATGAGATCACCCCAGATGGTACGGTAACACTTCTGACAGAAGAACCCATCAGCACGGTTGAAGATGGCGTGCTGTACAGCCTGTTTGAGAGTAGCCAAAGCTTTGGGATGACGAGAAACGGTCATACCTATCTGGAGATAGAGTTCTATTACCCAGAGAATGATGCGGCTCACAGACCGCAGCTTTCGCCTTGCGGATCGTCAAACCTGTTGACATATGCCAATTATGGGAAAGGGGCAAAGCTTTTTTATCCGGTTCTCTCCCTGGAAGATGAACAAACGCATCTTCTGTTCATGGATGATGACTTTGGTGCTTCCGGCCTTCTGGATGAATTTGCTGTCCACAATACCTTCCTTGCTGCCTATGAGGACAAGCTGTTTTTTCTCCTGAAACTGGAGGATGGGACCTATCCAGCCAGACTTGATTGGGAAGCGGGCGAAGGTCCCCGAGCGGTACAGCTTTCGGACATGTCTGCCAACATCAACGGCCTGTGCTGGGTGGCAAGGGACCGGTTCTGGTGGGTTCATCACGATCAGGAAACGGGGAGTGCCTCGCTGTGTTATGTTCCTCTCTCCGGTGGGGAAACCACGGTAATTGAGATTCCGGAGGGCTACTCTGTAAGCTATGTCTCGGAAGACCATGTTTATTATCACCTTGATGGGGTATTACAGGTCTATGATTTCCGTGGGAAAACCACCACGGCTTATCCTGCATTCTCTAACTATGACCAAATTTGCGCCGCAACCCAGTGGGGCGCACTGGTCAGCGGCGACGGGGAATCCTACTGGCTCCTGCGCCATGACAACGGGGAAATGGTTGAGCTGGATATGGATTTCCCAACTGAGGAAGGCTGATACAGCACACAAAGAAAACTTATATCCCGCCTGTTCAGCCGGAACAGGCGGGATGCTTTGTATAACAACCACTGGCAGATCTAGTGGTTGTTATACAAAACGTGACCCTGCAGCAAATGCGGCAGGGTCTTCTTGTGTCAGTATGGTTTTGTCAGAGCCCGATGGCGCAGAGGATCACCAGAGCGGTCAAGCTCCAGATTTTTGCCGCTGGAGACTTAGCTGCTTGCGGCACTGCTTCTTGATCAGGAGCAGCAGAGAGGCCAGAGAAATGGCAAAGACTGTGGCGAAAAGATATTCAAGGATTAACATGCTGATCCCTCCTCACAAATGAGTTAGGTATAACTAACACCTGTATTTTAGCATGAGATTTACAAGAAGTCAATGGGTTGGAGAGATAAATGAAGAAAAAGACGCTTTCGTCAGGCATTAGCTCGATATATGCCCCGTTGAGCAGATGTTTGAAATAATAAGTTCACCCCAGCAGTATATGTCTGATATTTTCTGCGAGTTACTGGCAGCTCAGTCCTTGCCGGAACGGATTCAACCTGCCGAAAAAAGTGACGGCACCGAAGGGTGCCGTCAAAGGGGGCTGCGGGATTTGCCGTCTATTCCCTGGAATAGCGGCGCAGATCCTTCATAAAGCTCAATACGATCAGCAGCATGACGATGCCGATGGGGAAGGCAGCCAGAATGCTGACGGATTGGAGATTATTCATGGAGCTGTCCGCAAAAATCAGGGCGATGGGCAGCAAAATCAGCAGAATGCACCACATGAATTGAATCAGCTTGTGGGGCATTTCGTTTTCGCCCAGCCGGTGATAGCTGTAGCAGGAGGCGGTCAGGGCGATGGAATCAAAGGAAGTGGCATAGAAGGCCACCATGGTCAGCAGCACCACCACCATCACAAGGGGCGCGCAGGGCATGGTCTCGATGATGGATACGATCAAACTGTAGGGGTCTCCGGTTTCCAGATACCCGGTGACAAAATCCGCCTGTCCGGTGACATGAAGTCCCATAGAATAGTTTCCCAGGATCATAAAGCTCAAAATCGTGGAGCCTACCCCAAAGACATAGCCGCCCAAAATGGTCTGCCGGATGGTTCGGCCCTTGGAGATGCTGCCAATGAAGAAGGGGGCTGCCACACACCAGACCATCCAGTAGGCCCAGTAGTAAATGGTCCAGTTCTGGGGGAAGCCGGAGGTCCGCAGGGGGTCGGTATAGGTGGAGAGCTCTATGAAGTTTCCCAGCATGGTGCCGAGAGAGGTAAGACCCGTCTCGATGATGTATTTTGTTTCCCCGGTAAACAGCAGCACATAGGCCAGCAGGAAGAAGAATAGGTAAATACAGAGATTTGCCAAAAGACTAATGCCCTTAAAGCCCCGGAGCAGAAAGGTGGTATAGACCACACAGGTGATGACAAGAATCACAATGGTGACCAGGGTTTCATTCAGAATGATCCCCAACAGGGCGCCGATGAGCTTGGTCATCAGCGGGGTGGCCACGCTGAAGGTGGTGGCGGTACCTGCCAAAAGGGCGAAGACTGCCAGAAGATCAATGAGCCGTCCCGGGATGCCGTCGGTGTGCTTTCCCAGAATGGGGCGGCAGGCCTCGGAGTATTTCTGCCGGGTCCCCTTCCGCACATGGAGCATAAAGCCGAAGGCGGCTGCCAGTACCAGATAGAAGGCCCAGGGGATCAGGCTCCAGTGAAACAGGGGATAGACCCCGGCCCACTGCTGAATGCTGCCCATCTCCGCGAGATGGGGGTCGGCGGCGTACATGACCCACTCGGAGAAGGAGTAGAACAGAATATCCGCCGCCAGTCCGGCGGTAAACATCATGGAGCCCCAGGCGAAAAAGGAGTATTTGGGCTTCTCATTGGGATCTCCCAACACAATGTTTCCGTACTTGGATGCCGCGATATAGATGGAGAAGATCAGCATACCCAGCCCGATAATCAGGTAATATACGCCGAAGGTGTCACCGAAAAAGAAACGCACCTGGCTCAGGACTGCGTTGGACTGCTCCGGCAGGGCCATGAACAAAACGCACAGACCTACGATCAGCACAAGTGGCAGCAGGGTGATCATCCAGTCGATGCGCTTTCCCTCAGAGGTGTTGTTCTTCATTCTTTAGCCTCCAATCTCCCGATAGCTGGGGTCGATTTCCAGAAGTTCTTCCATACTGTCGATCTCACAAAGGCTGTCCCGATGGATGGGACGGATGCCCAGGGTGTAGTCCTCCGGGTGACAGAACAGGGCCACATCGTCCCAGTAGAGATCCTTGTGGGTGGCATAGTCCTGTTCCAGATGGGTTTTCAGTCGATGTCCATCGGCGGCGGACCAAAAGGATACGCTGTGAAGCTCCCAGCCTCCTGCGCCCCCGGTACGGCTGCAATGGGTGACAACATCCTTTTCCAACGTCAGAAGCCACTCTCGGGTGGGGCCCTCCGTGTAGATGGCGCAGTAGCCGGAGCGTGCAAAGCTGGGGTTCAGGATGGAGGGGTCACGGATGATCTGATCTCCGTCCAGAATCACCACATCTTCCAGATGCTTCCGCGCGTAATACAGGGAGGAAATGTTGTTGGTGGTGTCATAGTCCGGGTTTTCGATCAGAGTAAGTCCCGGATACCGGGCGGGCAGGTCGGAAAACTGCTCCTTCCGATAGCCCACCACCACATAGATCTCCTCAATGCCGTTCTGGTGCAGGGCAGAGATAATGGTGTCGATCATTCTGGTTCCAAGCACCTTCACAAGGGGCTTGGGGGTAGTATCTGTAATGGGGCGCATGCGCTGGCCCAATCCCGCCGCCATAATAATGGCACGTTTGGCCTGATTCAAGGTTTACCGCCTCCATGGGTGTATTCGTTTATAAACAGCTCTGAGAAATCGGCAGCGTAGCCATACTGCATTCGTGCATAGTCCCCAAAGTCCACCCCCAGGGCCTTTTTATATTCGCACCAGTTGCTCCAAAGAAGTCCGCTGAGGGCGGTGTAGCAGTAGAGCTTTAGCCGGACTTTCTCGCCGTAGGCCTCCCGGAAGTACCAGTCCGCAAGTTGTAGAAGCTGTTCCCGGTCATAGCCTGCGTAAATGGCAAACATGGCAATGTCCAGATGGGGGTCATGCATGCCTGCGTATTCCCAGTCAATGAGATGGATGGTCTCGGTTCCGTTTTCCCGGACAAACAGAAAGTTGTCCGGCACCGCGTCCACATGGGTCAGTACCCGGTCCGTGTTCAGATTGTCAAGGAATGGGCCCATTGCCATACAGCGGGCCTTGACCGCCTCGTAGTCGGCATATTCAGACCGACCCATGAGGCTTTCATAGAAGTCGATCTCCCGAAAAAGGTCGAAGCTGTGGGGCACAGTCAGGCCTTTTTCGTGAAATGCCCGCAGAAATTCCATGCACTGTTTGACCTCGTCCCGATTTTTGGGTTCGCAGTTTCGGGTCTGAGACCAGAATTTGGTCAGCTTATAGCCGGTTTCCGGATCCAGCGCTATCAATGGGTCCGCAATGGTGCTTCCTGTCAGAGCCTTGTAGTTTTCCGATTCATTTTTTCTGTTAATGAGCTGATCCGTGCCCGGGCCGGGGATCCGAAGGATATACGCCTCATCCTGGAAAGAAAAACGGAAGGAACGGTTGGTCATACCGGCCTCTGTGGGAATGATGTCGCGGATATCCTCTTTTTTCGCCCCCAGGGTGGAATGGATAAAGCTCAGAGCCTCCTTGGTCAGCAGGGGGCTGAAATCCTTTTCCGTCATGGGGAATTACTTGTCCTCTGCCATGGGGTCCACCACATCGGCCATGGGATCAAATTCGCCGCCGATCTCCTCGGCAGACTGGGGAACGTCCTTTTTCTTACCAAGATTCTGGAAGAACAGCTTGATCTTCCGGCGGAAAATGGCGATGGCGGCACCGCCGGCAATGAACAGACCGGCGATCATAGAGACCACATAGGTAACGGTGCCGGGGTCCAGATAGGCAAAGGTGGGGATGCAGAACAGCAGCATCATAAAAAATGCGAAGTAGCAGCGGCTCAAGATCTTTTTCATGTTTGTTTTCCTCCTGATTTTTAGTGGCGGGCTTTCAGGGTTTCCAGCCGCTTGACGATATAACGTCCGGCGGCCTCCGCACCATGGCCCAGATTGTAGATTTCGCGTTCTTTTACGCTTTGGATGATTTCTCGGAATTCCTGGGGATGGCTCAGCAGATCTTTTGCCATTTCCCCGGCCTTGTCAAGGTCGGTAAGCTCCAGCTCGCCGCCCAACTGTGCCCGGATGCGGATGTCAAAGGGCACCACGTCAATTTTGTCGTATTCCGGGTTCATAACCTTCATGGGGGTGTTGATGTACATGACCGGCTTCAAGGTGGAAAGGGCAAATTCATAGCCCACATTGGACCAGTCTGTCACCAGCAGGTCTGCCCGGTACACCGTGTCCGTGGAGGAAAAGTCGGTCTGAATGATGAAATCCTCCCCCAGACGATCCTGATATTTTGCGATGATGGCGTCCATCCTTTCGCCGTAGAGCCGCACATACTGGGGGTGTGGCCGGATAATGATGCGGCAGTCCAATTTGGCGTATTCCTGGATCAATTTATCAAGGCAGGAGTCCATAATATTGTCCTTCTGCCAGGAGGGGGCGATAAGGATAGTCTTTTTGTCGTTCTTCTTGTTGGGGGTATTCTCCCAACTTTCGGTCATCTCGTCCAGAAGACCGTAGCCCACCTGAACCAGCCGACGGGGCTTTAAGTCGTAGAGCTTTTCAATGGCCCGGGCTTCCTCCATCTGGTGGGGACCAACGCAGAACAGGGTGTCAAAGTGGTCCAGTGCATGGGTACGAAGGGTCAAGTTGTCGCTGGAAACGCCGTGGTCGGTGTAGATGTACTCAATGTCCTTACGAACCAGGCTCCGCTTGATGTGGTAGCTGTTGAGGTCTGGCATGGTCATAATGACCATATCTGCCTCCAGCTTCATCATCAGGGTAATGAGCTTTATTTCGCTGATATAGTAAGGCTGGAGCTTCGGTTCATTCATGGAAAACACGGCGTCCTGGGGATCCGAGGTGATGTAGTGGATGGTCACATCGGAATGGGTCAGAACGTATTCAATCATGCCCTTAAAATATTTGTAGAAGCCGCTGCCTTCGCTGTAGAAAACAAGCTGCTTTGGCTCGTTGTCGCTGAGGAAGCGCTTATAGTCCTCTTTTTCCTTCTGCTTGTAGGGTTCCAAGGCCTGTTTCTGCTGGGCTTCCCGGGCTTTGAGCGTGTCTAGCTCCTGCTTGCTTTCCTCCAATGCGTCATAGTCGATGTACTTGGAGGGCTTGTAAAGAAAGTTCATCAGGTACAGGTTTGCCAGGGCGAAGAGATTACTGGCGATCCAGTAGATGCCCACGCCGGCGGGAACCAGGAAAGTGAAGTAGGTGGAAAAGACCACGGTGAACAGGGTCACGCCCCATTTGCTCCAGAAGCCCTGCTCCTTTTGTAGTACGTTGTCCCGATTCTGCGCCCAGCACAGCAGGAAGGTGGAAAGGCAGGACAGCAGCGGCACCAAGGAGATCAGAGAAATTGGCAGGACAGGGGGCACTTCTGCCAAATTGATGCCCAGGAAGGTCATATCTACCCCCTGCGCCAAGGAGATGATGTAATCCGGGTCGATGCCCAGAAGGGGAAGATTGCAGAAGATTTCCCGATTTGCCGGGTTCTGCATGGCCTCCAGTACTTTTAGCTGTGCGCCGGAGCCAAGGCTTTCCACCCCGAGATGATTTTGCCATGCCTCCACAAGGATCTCGCATGTAGCGGAGTCCAGCCGAAGCAAATGCTGCATGGGATTGTAGATCACCTGGATCAGGCCCAGCACCAGCAGGATCTGGATCAGCATGGGCACCATGCCCAGGAAGGGGGAATACTTTTCCCGCTTGTAGAGGGCCATGGTCTCGTCAGTAATGGTGTCCTTATCGCCGTAGTGCTTTGCGGTGATGCGGTTGATCTCCGGCTGAAGCCGGATCATTTTGATGGAGTTTTTCTGCACCACCACGGAAAGAGGCAGCAGAATGACCTTGCTGAGAAGGGTGAATACCAGAATGGCAAGACCATAGCTGCCTATCAGCCTGTAGCACAGCCACATGAGCCAGCCCAGAGGGGTGCCGATATATGTATTGATAAAAGCCATGAAGGGTTCCTCGATTCTGTAAGTGGGGGATTAGTCGCTGGGGCCCTTGGGGAATAGCGGGTTCTTTCCAAGGTCGTCTTTCCCCAGGCCATCCTTGCCTGCCTCGAAAAAGCTGCCCTGGGGATATTCCGGCAGAGGTTCTGAAGTGGGAGAGGGCTGCTCCGATGGAGTGGGGGATTCCTGGGCCGGAGCGGGCTTCGCGTTGTAGATCTCCGACAGAACATAGCCCTCTGCCTGGGGGATTATAGGAAGGTCCATGCCAAAGGCGGCGTTCAAGGCCGTCCGTGCGGCGTTGATGCCGCTTTGACCCTCGATGTCAAGGGTTTTGCCGGGGACGCAGACACAGCACAGGGCGTTTTGCATCATGGGGGTTTCCTGCTGGGTGTCGAACCAGGGACCGCCGAACTGCTCCACCATGTGGAGGGGCACCCGTGCGCCGTGGTCGCTCATCAGCAGAATGACAGCGCCCGGATCGTTGGCCTGGATATTGTCGATGGCTTCCAGAATTTTTGTATTTACATATTGGAGCTGGCTGGGATACAGGCTTGAATCCCTCCAGTACCAGCCCGTGGTCAGATCCCGGGTACTGCCGTCGGCGTTGAAGACGAAGGGGGCGTGGGGGGACTGGATATAGCTGATGGTCAGGGTGGGGCCGGAGGCTGCGGCCTGCCAGCAGTTGTTTAGCTGATCGAAGCAGTTGTTCAGGGGGGCCACATAGTTGTCCCGGTAGTCCACAAAGAGCTGACGATTGATCAGGTTGTAGAAATAGTCGATCTTGTTAAACAGACTGTTCTCCAGCAGATATTCGGATATGGTGTCCTCCACCTGGCCCTCTGTCAGCTCCAGGGCATCCTCCACCCACAGGTAGGCCCGATGGTTGATGAGGTTTACGCTGTAGCCGTTGTCCCGTAGCAGCTCCACCATGTAGGGATTTTTCAGATATTCCCGGCGGGCCTTTTCTGTCATTCCGTCGCTGACAACATAGTCCAGATTCAGCAGGTTGGGAACCAGGGTATCGGTCCAGCAGGATTCCGAGTTGTAGGTACTGTGGGAAACAGAGAAACCACGCTGCTCCAGGGCTTCGTAGAAATGGGAATTGTCATAGCCGAAATAGGCCATAAGATTCTCGTCGCCGCCATATTCGTCGAACAGCAAATAGTATACATTGGGCTTGTCCGTTTCGATGACCTGGGTAAGTTCCTCCGTTTGCTGGGCATCTTGGGTATCGGCGGCGGTGGAGATCAGCTTGGGAATGGCGGTGATGAAGCTCACGAGGCTCATGGCACCGAATACCAGGGCAAGAAGAATACAGCCCACATTCATGTTGGGTTTCTTTTTCAGCAGAAGCAGGATCAGCGCCAGTCCCAGCAGAACCACAACGGCGAATTGGTACTTGGCGTGGAACCAGGGGAGCAGGCCGGAAATGCCGTCTGCCACCAGGGAGAAGTTGATGACCACCAGCATGGCAAGACAGGTCACGAAGGCTCCACGGCTGACGTTCCGGAAAACCAGGCACAGCACCAGAAGGATCAGGGCGGCGGTAGCCAGAAATAGCCCGAAGAAGGGCAGCATATCCGCCGCGTTGGCCTCGCCGGCGTTCTGGCTGTAGATAAAAATACAGGGATAAAAACAGGTCAGGATCACCGACAGTAGAGCCGGAATCAGTACCTTAAGTTTCGTTTTCAGGTTATTCATGGAGTTTGAACCTTTCCGCAGAAGAAAATAAGCAAAAAACATAGATGCCTCAAAGGCATGGATTCATCGGTGATTATTGTAGCATATCTTCACAGAAATTCAATTGAATTTACACAATTTCTTCACAAAAATTCAACAAAAAAGCCACTGCGGAAATTTCCGCAGTGGTGAACTTTTTTGAGGAGAAATTTGCTGCGTTATGGGGTCTTAGTCCTGGGGAAAGGCCTTCCACTTTCCGCCGTTTAAACGATGGATCTCTTCTGTGGCAAGGAAGAACTTTTCCACTACCCGGTGTTCGGGGTAGAACTCCAAAAATTCGCCGTCCAGGAAGGTGTAGAAACGGCTCAGATCGGTACACATGCCGTAGGTGGGAAGATTCCGGCTGTTGATGTGGAAGGAGAATTCCGCACCGTTTTTCGTGCCGCTGTAGGAAAGACCGGTGCGGTCCAGCCGCAGGATACCCTTGCCCACGATCTCAGAAGTGGCCTGATTTTTCAGCAGTTCGTACTCCGGCAGAACACCAAGCTCCACCGGCTCTTCCAGCAGGAAGTCCTCGTTTTCCACTTCATGGCGGATCAGATCCCGTTCCAAGTTGAACCACTGGGTCTGGGTCTCGGGGATCACGCAGGAATCATCAAAGGGAACAAGCTGGTAGGTGTCGGTGAGGGTGGCGCCGTTTCCGCATTCGGTACAGAAGATGGTGTTACCCTCGGTGGCCATGGTATGCTGCTTTCCGCACTTGGGGCACCAGAAGAGCAGATCCTCCAGATCCTCGGCACCGTTTTCACCGATGTCGTAGTGGTGGCCCTGAACCTTGTTCCAAGCGTAGTCGTCGTGATAAATGGCCCGGTTTAGCTTATCCTCGATCTCAGCCGGGGTGAGCCGCTCCAGTTCCTCCGGGGTGAAGAGCTGGTCGAACTCCACTTCCACCCGGCCACACCGATCACGCAGATTGTATTTGGGACTGGTGAGATAGCCGCCGCGGATCACGGAATAATAGACCGGAACCTTGTGGTGCTTCAGGAGCTTGCCGGTGCCTATGGCCACGGGTTGGTTCGCGCCGGAGATGGAGCTCATGCCCTCAGGGAAAATGCAGACCACGCCGCCGCTTTTGATGACCCGTCCGATTTCCTTCACCGTATAGATATCCGGGGTGAAGTTCTTCTTGGGGATCACCCGCAGCAGCCGAAAGACCAGGGAAAGGTGGGAGCGATGAAATTCGTTATAGCCTGCCACATAGTTCATTCTCAGGGGCAGCAGCGGAATGCCGGTGAAGATATAGTCCAGCCGGGAGGCGTGATTGCTGACGAAGAAAAAGGGGCCGGGTTCCTTGCGGAAATCCGTCTTAAAGGTGTAATGTACGTTGTATTTCTTATACATGAAGAGCTTCCACACGTTGCCCAGAATGTTGTAAAGGGCGTTGGGCCGGGTGATCCGGCGGGCGTGGATAGACTTGGCGACGGTAGTTTTGCTCATAGCGGTTCTCCCCTTTTTATAAAGTCCCTTGCTGGTAATTGTATCACAGAAAGTGGCGCTTTTAAAGCATAGAACAGGATTTTGGCCCCTGAAACAACAAAAAATATTGCAGGGCGGTAAGGCCCGTGATATGATACTTCTATGAGTTCTCTGTCGGGGGATCTTGTCCCCGGCACATTGCGGATATTGGAAAGGAGCCATACCATGCCCCACAGACGTTCCAGATTTCATATCGGACTTCGCACCGTGAAAACCGTGATTTCCGTGGTTCTTGCTATGATCGTGGTAGAATCCTACGGTGCCACCACATCCCGGCTGATTTTTGCCATGCTGGGTGCCATGGCGGCGGTCCAGCCCACATTTAAGGAGTCCCTGGAGTCCTGTATCAGCCAGGTGGTGGGGGTCATATTCGGGGCCTTGGCGGGCTTGATATTGGGACAGCTTCCGCTGCATCCTCTGGTGGCCACCGGCATCGGTATGGTGATGGTCATTACCCTGTATAACGCTCTGGGAATCCGCTTTTCGCCCTCTCTGCCCTGTTTTATCGTGGTTATGCTCTGCGTCAGCCCGGATATTGAGCCCATTTCCTACGCCTTCGGGCGCATATGGGACAGCACCATCGGTCTGACGATTGGTATGCTGATCAATACCCTAATTTTTCCCTATGATAACAGCCGTCAGATCCGTTCCACGGCGGAAAGCCTGGAGCGGGAATTGATACACTTCCTAGAGGACCTGTTCGACGGGGACGATGTACTGCCGGATGAAACGAAAATGCTCCGCAAAACCGAGCAGATCGGTATGCAGTTGAGTGTATTTCGGAATCAGAGGCTGTTCCTGCACCTGCGCCGCCAGGAAAAGCAGCTTAAATCCTTTGAGACCTGCGAGGGAAAGGCCCGGGAACTGATTTCACGGATGGTGGTGCTGTCCCAGATGGGCCGTCCCGGCAGACTGAGCCAGGAAAATCGGAAGGCGCTGGAGCTTTGCGGAGCCATGATCCGGGATGACCGGCGCATTGACGAGCCAACGGAAAAGGATATTGTGACCAACTACCATGTACGGCAGATCCTGCGGCTTCGGCAGGAACTGATGGAAGAACTGGGAGAGATTCAGGTGAAACGGGGCGGCGCAAGATAAAAGGAATTTGCCTAAATAGAGTGCTTCCCGTGTGCATGCAGCACACGGGAAGCACTGTTCTATTTCGGCAGACGAACAGAAAACATGGTCAGCCCATGTTCGCTCTGAACGGTGATGGTGCCCTCGTGGAGCTCCACTATTTTTTTAACGATGGCAAGACCGATGCCGTTTCCCTCCGTGGCGTGGGAAAGATCTGCCTGATAAAATTTGTTGAATATCTTTTCTCTGTCCTGGGGAGAGATCTCCGGCCCACGGTTCATGATGGAAACCTCGATAAAGTTGAGATAGTCCGCAATAGATATTTCCACAATGCCGTTTTCCGGTGAGAATTTCACGGCGTTGTCAACGAGGTTGAGCCAGACATGACTCAGCAGTTCTTCGTTGCCGGAGATTTTGTGCTCCCGAAATTCCAGAGAAAATTCGATGTTTTTCTTCTCCCACTTGCTGCTCAGAAGCAAAATGCAGGAACGAAGCTGTTCGGACAGGTTGAAGGTGGTTACATCCGTCAGAATAGTCTGGTTTTCCACCTTTGACAGATGCAGCACGTTGGTTGCCATCTGGGAAAGCCGCAGGGATTCTTCCTCGATGATTTTGACGTATTCCGATTGCTGGGGCGTCAAATCCTCGTGCTTGAGCAGCTTGGCGAAGCCTGTAATGGAGACGATGGGGGTCTTAAATTCGTGGGAGAAATTGTTGATAAAGTCGCTGCGGAGCAGCTCGGTATTCTCCAGCTCCTGGGCCATTTTGTTGAAGCTGTCGGACAGCTCCACAATGCCCGGATGCTTGTTCCAGGGGGCGGGAAGCTTGATTCGGGCGGAAAAATCCCCGGAGGCCAGCCGGTTCATAATGTTCAGCAGGTTGTTGACCGGCTTCATGGGGAACCGTGACAGGATTACCGTGATGCAGCTTCCGATTATGATACAGGCTCCCACAAAGATCAGTAAAAGCTGTCCCGTGGAGAGATCGCCGGTCAGAATTCCGGCCCGGACAAAAATATAAAGGAGCAGGCCTACCAGTGCCAGGATCGTGATGAAGTTCAGAATGACGACGGCGGAGAAAAGCAGGGTCACAGATAATCGGTATTTCCGTTCTTCCTTTTTTTTCACAGGGCTCCCTCCATTCACACCTTTTTGATCGCTTTATAGCCCAGACCTCGGACGGAAACAATCTCAAATTCCTCCCAGCCCTCAAATCGTTTCCGCAGTCGGCCAATATGTACTGTGACGGTTTCCCAGCCGGTGTGGCTGTCCGCGCCCCAGATCTCGTCCATCAATTGGATCCGGGTGAAGATTTTACCGGGATAGGAAAGGAGCTTGAACAGCAGCAGAAATTCCTTCTGGGGAAGCTCCTGGGTCTGTCCGTCCTTTGTGACGGTGAAAGAATCGTAATCCAAAACGATATTACCCAGCTTCATCTTTCGGTCACTGGCGATTCTGGCTCTGCGGAGCAGGGCTTTGATCCGAAGGAGCATTTCCTCCTCGTCGATGGGCTTGGTCATATAGTCGTCCGTGCCCACCAGGAAGCCCCGCTTTTTGTCCTCGGGGAGCTGCTTGGCGGAGACCATTAAAATAGGCAGTGTGCTCTGGTTTTCACGAAGCAGGCGGGTAAATTCGTAGCCGTCCATTTTGGGCATCATAATGTCCAGGATCACTAGATCAATGTGCTCCTGATCCATAACCTCCAGAGCTTCCTGTCCGTTTTCCGCTGTGATCACGGTATAAAGCTCGGCCTCCAGAACCGTTTTCATCAGGAGCCGTGTGTTTCTGTCATCATCTGCTACCAGAATACGAAACATGTATATCACCCCATCCATACCATACGCGATATAAATAAACTGAAAATAAACCGATGATCTCTATGCCCTTATTTTGTGAAGCATGGTGTTCCCTGTCAATGCGGGAAATGGACCCATCCGGGAGTGCCCGGCTGACACATTGGCGGACTGTGGCAGAAAAAAGGAGTATACCGTATGGGGCGGGAAAAGCTGCCCATACCTCGTAGATAGGCTGGCATTTTGGCTCGGCCTGTCTGCGTTTCTATATTACCAAAAGAGGCTGTCTCATCAAGCGCAGTTTGCAAAACACGTCATTCCCAGCCGGGGAACTTGTGCTTTCTGCCAAGTGTGAGACAGCCTCTTTATTTTATCGTTTATTCGTCATATTTCAGGATCCGCTTTACGCTGTCGCAGCGGAGGATCACGCTGAGAATATGGAGGACGCAGGCCTGAAGTTGCCCGATGGTCATTTTCTCGCTGTAGTCTCTGAGGCCACGGTTGACGGTCTTTTCGTCGGAAGCCAGGGCCTCGGCGATTTCGTCGATGGCGGCCTCTCCGCCGGGCTGGATCATGTCGTTGCCACAGCAGATGCTGAGAGCGGGCTTGCTGATGCCGCCGCCCCAGTCCGTCATAACCAGTCCCTTGAAGCCCCACTCGTCCCGAAGAATGGCGGTGGTCAGGTCGTAGTTGTTGGCGGCGGGCATGCCGTTAATGTCGTTGTAGGAGGTCATTACGGCATAGGGCTGGGCCTCCTTCACCGCGATCTCAAAGGCCCGGAGATAGATCTCACGGAGGGCACGCTGAGAGACAATGTCGTTGGAATTGGTGCGCTGATTCTCCTGGTTGTTGCCGGCGAAGTGCTTTATGGTGACGCCTACGCCGTGCTTCTGAACGCCCTTGGTGATGTTGGCGGCGCAGAAACCGGAAATCAGGGGGTCTTCGGAGAAATACTCGAAAATTCTGCCGCAGAGGGGATTCCGGTGGATGTTCATGCCAGGGGCCAGCCACAGCTCCACTCCGTATTCCACCATTTCGGTGGCTACCGCGTCGCCAAAGCTCCGCAGCACTTCCTGATCCCAGGAGCAGGCCAGCAGAGAACCCACAGGGAAGGCGGTGCAGAGCTGCATTCTCTCCACTTCGCCCTCGTCGTTCTTAACCTTCTGGGCAATGCGGATGCCTGCGGGGCCGTCGGCCAGGGAAATGGGAGGAATGCCATACTTCTCGAACAGGTCAGCAGTCTCGCCGGCAGCGCCCCGGACCTTCATGCCGCCGCCGCCCAGAATGCCGCCAAAGGGCATATCCTCGGGGGGCTCCATGCCCTCGGGGAAGCCGGACATATCCATGCCGATACCGCAGACCAGCTTGCACAGGTCGGAGGCATCCATGGAGGCCACAAACTCGCTGAGGGTGCAGTTTTCCTTCATCACATCGGAGAGCCGCAGCTCGGTCTTGCCCCGGCGCAGGGGGGTGTAGGGCTTCCGATACTTGACGGAAACATTCTTGAAGTCACGGGCAGAAAGCCGAATGGCGTGGGCTTTGGCAAAGTCTTTTTCCTCCTGCTCGCCGTAATAGGTGTAGGCAGGAACCCCTGCGGGGGAAATGGGAGTAAAGTCCTGGGGGGTGTGGCCCATCCGGTCGGAGAGCACCAAAGTGGTTACCGTGGCGGGGAGATATACAGCTCCGCAGACGGTGGTGGTGCGGCTGTCGGAACCCAGGCGCACATAGTAGTGGCCCTTTTCCAAAATGAAGCTGTGGGTCTTTTCATCGAAGGCGGCAAAATCGGAGAGTTTGAAGGAAAGCTCCAAAGTCTGGCTCTCGCCGGGGACCAGAAGATCGGTTTTGCCGAAGGTGCAGAGCTTCTGGAGGGGCTGCTCCAGGGTGCCCTGGGGACAGGTGAGGTACACCTGAAGCACCTGACGGGCGGGGTAAACGTCGCCGGTATTTTCCACGGTGGCGGAAATGGTGATGTTGTCGCCGGTGGCGGCGAAGGCATAGGCCGCCAACTCCGTTTTGCCGTAGGTCAGGCCGTAGCCGAAGGGATAGAGTACCTCTTCACCAAAGGTGTCGAAGTAGCGGTAGCCTACATAGATGTCGTCCTTGTAATAGACGTTGATCTGCTCCTGGATCTGGCCCATAGCTTCGGCCATTTTTCCGTTGCCGTAGGTCTCGTTGAAGTCGGCTGCGGATGGGAACTGGGCATAGCGTTTGGGCCAGGTGTCCGTCAGATGGCCGGAGGGCATCACATTGCCGGTAATCACATCTGCTGCAGCCCCTGCGTCCTGTCCGGGCAGACCCATAAAGAGGACGGCAGAGAATTTGGGGGCGTAGTCGGTGATCTCCAGATAGCCTGCGGTGTTCAGCACCAGAATGGTCTTTTCGAAATGCTCCGTAACCTGATCCATCAGTTCCCGTTCGCCCTGGGTCAGGTAAACCATGCCCTCCTGGGCTTTCATGTCGGCGCCTTCGCCTGCAACACGGGTCAGAACCACAATGGCGGCGTCGTTGCCGATGGCAAAGCTACGGATTTCCTCGTTGGTGATGGGCATTTCGGGGTTGAAGTAGCCCTTTGGCTCCATAAATCCCTCTACGCAGAGATTTTCATGGGCAAGGCACCAGGTACGGTATTTTCTTGCCAGCAGGCCGTCGGGATTCAGGGTGGGGCAGGCTTCCAGACCCTCCAGGAAGGAAATGGTCTTTAAGTTGTTCACGTTGCCGGAGCCGGTGCCGCCCTTGACGGTATAGATCTGGCCCACGCCGAACACTGCCACATTCACAGGCTCTTCCGGGCTTCCCAGCAGAGGCAAAGTGTTCTGCACATTTTTCAGCAGAACCATGCTCTGGGCCGCCAGACTGCGGGACAGAGCCCCGTTTTTAAGCATACGCATGGATGTTTCCACTTGGGATTCCTCCTCGTTAAAAAGTGTCGATTATTATGAATACTATACCACGGGGCAAGAGGTTCACGCAACAGATTTTTTGACGGGAAAGGGGCATTCGAAGGGACAAGGGAATTCGGCGTTCAATAGGGGAGTGAAACTGAAAAAGAAACTATGATTTACCTATTGACAAGATGTTTGGTAACTGCTATAATGAAATCACCAAAGGATAACAATTTAGATTAAGATAGGAGGCGCTGTTTATGTTTAGCTTCAGAAAAAAGGAATCCACCAAACGCGAAAGGAAAAACGCCGGCAAGGCTATGGGTTCCGCAGATTTTGCTGTTTTTAACGCAGTTTCCAGCAGTCAGCGCAGTTCCTATGGGGAGCGCGGTGAAATGTGCAGCGGTGTGATGAATAACAATCAGAAATTGGCTACCCTACAGTTGATGCGGGATTGGAAAGACTGATGCGGAATACACGAAATATGATGTTAAATTACTTTTACCCATAAAATGCACCGAGGCGGCAGGTAATCCTGGCCCCGGTGCATTTTTTCGATGGTTTTCTTGGGAATGATTCTCTTGGATACTGCAAAAGGGCTGCCCTGGTTGGGACAGCCCTTTAAACGTCACTTTATTTGCTCAGGATGAAGAATGCGGCCTTGCCGAGATACTGGGCGGAATCGCCCAGCTCTTCCTCGATGCGGAGGAGCTGATTGTATTTGGCTACACGGTCGGTGCGGGAGGGAGCGCCAGTCTTGATCTGGCCTGCGTTCATGGCAACCACCAGGTCAGCAATGGTGGTGTCCTCAGTCTCGCCGCTGCGGTGGGAAACCACGGCGGTGTAGCCTGCACGGTTGGCCCGCTGGATGGTGTCCAGAGTCTCGGTCAGGGAACCGATCTGGTTCACCTTAATGA
>CAZEPQ010000014.1:0-21597 GCA_964514175.1 uncultured Oscillospiraceae bacterium | reverse complement strand
CCTTGTTGTCATTGAACTGGTTGGGCATGAACTCAGACATGTTGTCGGAGAAGGAAACCCACATGGAGAAGGTGTATTCACCCTCTTCAAACAGAGGCAGCTCATAGACGTAGTCAGTGGAGATGAGGCCGTCATCTTCAGCCTCTTCTGCGGGAGCCTCTTCTGCAACAGAGCCTTCCTCTTCGGCGGGAGCAGCTTCCTCTTCGGCGGGAGCTTCTTCCTCAGCAGGAGCTGCTGCGGTCTCGCTGACTTCGCTGGTGGCGGCCTCAGCAGCAGACTCGGTGGAGCCGCCGCAGGCAACCAGACCCAGGACCATTGCCAGGGCCAGGAGCATAGCAAGTAATTTCTTCATAATGAACCTCTTTTCCTGATAAGTGTGGATAAACACTGGCATTCCTGCATCGGGCCCCCTGCTCCCTCCGCAAGAAACTTTACCATTCTAAATGTAGCATAAAAACAACATCTGTGCAACATTTTCTTAAAATTTAGAACTGTCAAAATGGTACTACATGCACACTTTTGTGTGGTAGCACACCGAAAGACCTTATTTTTTGGGAAATATCACATCCACCAGCTCCATCAGCACCGGCAGCCCTTCGCTGTAGTGGAAGCCGGGGCGTTTTGCCAGAGCCTTAAATTCCTCCTGCTTTCTTTCCCGCCAGGCTATCAGATCTCCCTGACATTCCTGCGCCGCCAGTTCTTCTGTTACCTCGTTTACCGCCTCAATAATAACCTCATTGGTTCTTAGAATACAGCAGGGATTCCCGTAGAAATCCGTCACCATGGTGTACTCCCCTGCCTTGGGCATGGGGCTGCGGGTAACAATGTAATAAGGAACACAGTGGGAGATGGCAGTTTTTTCTCCTCGCATCAGTTGCTCCAAAATCTCCACCGATTCTTCCTCGCTGTTTCCAAAATAGGTGTAACGGCTACAATAGCTGTTATCCGGGGTATCGGTCTGCTCCAGAAATGCCGCCCAAAAATCCTGATAAATATCTTCCATGAACTTTGCCTCCTTGGGTATATCTTTCCCGTACTATACCACATTTTAAGACATTTCTCAACGAAATGCCCCTTTTCTCAGCACAGCAAAAACAGACCGCCGAAGCGGTCTGCCTTTATACAACATAGCCTCCGTTCACATCCAGCACCGTCCCGGTCACAAACCGGGCCTGCTGAGAGGCAAGATAGAATATGGCCTCCGCCACATCCTTGGGATCACCCAACAATTCCAGTGGGGTCTCCTGGCGAAGCTGTTCCATTATCTCCGGGTCCACATTTTTGCACATGTCTGTCAGGATCACACCGGGTGCCACAGCATTCACACGGATGCCGGAGGGCCCCAATTCCTGTGCCAGTGCCTTAGTCATGGCAATCACCGCCCCCTTGGATGCGGAATAGGCCACCTCACAGGATGCACCCACCCGCCCCCACATGGAGGTCAAATTCACAATAGCCCCCTGCTGTCTTTTCAGCATGCCGGAGAGCGCCTCCCGGCAGCACAGGAACATTCCCGTCACGTTTACATCCATGACCCGGCGGAAGGTCTCTGCGCTGACCCAGTTGATGGGGCCGTAATCCACGATGCCCGCATTGTTCACCAGCACATCAATGTTACCGATCTGGGCAAAAACTTCCCTGACCCTGTTTTCATCCGTCACATCACACTGGTAGCCGACAGCGCCGGTTTCCTCCGTGATTTTTTCTGCCAGTTCCCTGCTTTTTTCATATAAAAAGTACACGCTGTCCCCGTTTTCGGCAAAACGCCGGACAGCGGCGGCCCCGATTCCTCGGGTGCCGCCGGTGATCACAATTTTTCTCATACGGTTTCTTCCTGCTTCTGCTGGGGCGACTCCATGCCCTCAGGAGGCTGGAAGTCCTCGGGCATCTGGGGCATCTTGCTGGGATCGAAGCCCTCAGGCATATCCTCAGGCTTGGGGAAGCCTTCCGGCATTTTGCTGGGATCGAAGCTCTCAGTTGCTTCGCCCTTCTTGCCGAATTTCCCCTTCTTGCCCTGGCCGCCCTTGCCGGAACCGCCCTTACCGGGGAATCCGCCGCCGGGGAAGCCGCCGAAGCCGCCAGGGAACTTGCCGCCAAAACCGGAATCCTGCTGGGCAGGTTCTTCCTCCACTGCGGCGCCAATAAACTGGGAGTTGTACAGGTCGTAGTAGAAGCCCTTCTTATCCAGAAGCTGCTGATGGTTGCCCTGCTCGATGATGGTGCCGTGATTCATAACCAGGATCAGGTCTGCGTCACGAATGGTGGACAGACGGTGTGCAATGACGAAGCTGGTACGGCCCTCCATCAGTTTCTGCATGGCTCGCTGGATCAGCACCTCAGTACGGGTATCGACGGAGGAGGTGGCTTCATCCAGAATCAGAATGCTGGGATTGGACAGGAACGCACGGGCAATGGTCATAAGCTGCTTCTGGCCCTGAGAGATATTGGTAGCATCATCATTGATGACAGTATCATAGCCCTGAGGCAGGGAGCGGACAAAGTGGTCCACATAGGCCATCTTAGCAGCTTCCACGATCTCTTCCTCAGTGGCTTCCTTGCCGGAGAGGGAGTTGTAGCCATAGGCGATGTTGTCCCGGATGGTGCCGCTGAACAGCCATACATCCTGGAGCACCATGCCGATGTGGCTGCGGAGCTCTTCTCTGGGAATGGAGCGGATATCGGTGCCGTCGATGGCGATCCGTCCGCCGTTGACCTCATAGAACCGCATCAGCAAGTTGACCAGTGTGGTCTTGCCTGCGCCGGTGGGGCCGACAATGGCCACCTTTTCGCCGGGACGGACGGTCAGGTTCAGGTTTTCAATAAGCTTGGTGCCTTCCTTATAGCTGAAGGAAACATCCTCGAAGGAAACCACCTTGGGATCCACCAGCTTGTCGACGGGGTCAATATCCACCATAGCTTCCTCTTCGTCCAGCAGTTCAAAGACACGCTCGGCGGAAGCCAGAGTGGACTGAATGGTGGATGCAATGGATGCGGTCTGGGTGATGGGCTGCATCAACTGCTTGGAGTAGGCGATGATGGCAGTCAGATCACCCAGGGTGACCACCATGCCGAAGGGGCCGCCGTTGACAATCCAGATACCGCCCAGCACGCAAATGACCACATAATTGAGGTTGTTCAGCACGCCCATGGCAGGCTGAATGATACCGGAAATGAAAGCAGCCTTAAAGGAGGACTGGAACAAAATCTCGTTTTCCTTGGTGAAGTTCTCCATGGCGGCTTCCTGGCGGCCGAAGAGCTTGACAACGGTGTGACCGGTGTACATTTCCTCGATCTGGCCGTTGAGGTTGCCGGTGGAGGCCCACTGGGTGGTAAAGTAGCCCTTGGCTTTGGAAGCGATAACCTTGGTCATCATAAAGCACAGCACCACAACCACCAGTGAGATCAGGGTCAGGAACCAGTTTCTTGCGAACATGAACACCAGAACGCTGACCAGGGTAACAACGGCAGAGATGATTTGGGTCAGGCTCATCTGCAGGGTCATGGAGATATTCTCCACGTCATTGGACACACGGGAGAGGATCTCGCCGCGGGAATGGGAGTCAAAATACTTGATGGGCAGCCGCTTCATCTTAATGTCGATGGCCCGGCGCATATCGTAAACCATGTTCTGGGACAGGTTGATGGTGATCATCTGCTGCACCAGATTGCACAGTACACTGGCTGCGTACAGTAGGCCTACCACGATGGCCGCCCGGTTCAGGGCGCTGTAATCGATACCACCGGTGCCGGCCTTGCGGGCATAGTAGCCCTCGGTGATGATGTCCACCATGTCTGCCAGCTTGTTGGGCGCATAGGTGGAGGCAATGGTATAAACCACGGTCATGACCATGACCAGCACGATCAGGGGAAGCTGAGGCTTCAGCATTAGCAACAGCCGGGCCATTGTGCCCTTGGCATCATTGGCCTTCTCACCGGTGCCGATAAACCGGCTGCCGGGACCGCCGCGGCGCTTTTGTCTCTGTAATTCAAGCTCTCGTTTTTCCTTCTCGACATCTGCATTTGCCATGATTACGCCACCTCCTCTGCACTCAACTGGCTCAATACGATTTCCTTGTAAACTTCGCAGGTCTCCATCAGTTCCTTGTGCTTGCCGACGCCCACAACCTTGCCCTCATCCAGGACAACGATCCGGTCGGCACCAAGGACGGTGGTGACACGCTGTGCAACGATCAGCACCGCGGCACCCTGGGTCTCCTTTGCCAGAGCCTGACGCAGCTTTGCGTCGGTCTTGAAGTCCAGTGCGGAGAAGCTGTCGTCGAAAATATAGACATCGGGCTTCCGGATGATGGCGCGGGCAATGGCAAGTCTCTGGCGCTGACCGCCGGAAACATTGGAGCCGCCCTGAGAAATAGAGGCCTCAAGCTGGTCGTTCATCTTGGAGACGAAATCCTTGCCCTGGGCGACCTCCAGCGCATGCCACAGTTCTTCCTCCGTTGCGTCATCTTTGCCGTACTGGAGGTTGGACTTCACGGTGCCGTCAAACAGCAGTGCCTTCTGGGGTACAACCCCCAGGTGTCTCCGCAGTTCTTCCTGGGAGATTTCCCGGATATCGATACCGTTGATCAGAATCTGACCATCGGTAACATCATAAATTCTGGGGATCAGGTTCACCAGCGTGGACTTGCCGGAGCCGGTGGAGCCGATGATGGCAGTGGTCTCGCCGGGATAGGTAGAGAAGCTGATGTTCTCAAGCACAGGACGGTCCGCCTCGGGATAATAGAAGGACACATTCCGGAACTCCAGGCTCTTGAATCCGCCCAGCTCCACGCTCTCTTCCACAGCATCCTGAACAGAGGGCTCATAGGCCAGAATGTCATTGATACGTCCGATGGAGGTCATGGCTCTGGGGATCATATTCATCATCATGGAAGAGGCCATAACGCTCATAAGGATCTGGCTCAGGTAGGTGACAAAGGCCGTCAGTGCGCCGATCTCAAAGCTGCCGTTGTCGATGCGGATAGCGCCCAGATAATAGACTGCCAGGGTGGCGAAGTTCATAAGCAGGGTCACCGCAGGCATCATGACCATCATGATGCGATGGGCGTGAATGCTGATGCGGCGCATTTCGTTATTGGCCTCGTCGTAACGCTCCTCTTCATATTCGGTGCGGACGAAGGCCCGGATCACGCGGATGCCGGAAAGTTTTTCACGAAGGATCTGGTTCAGCTTATCCACCTGCTTCTGGTTCTTTTTGAACCAGGGATGGCTCCGGGTGGTGGTGAAATAAACCAGAATGGCCAGCAGGGGCACAACCACCACCAGAACGAGGGACAGGCTCATGTCCTGCTTCAGGCACATGACAATGCCACCAAAGAGCATGATGGGTGTGGTGATGATGGTCCGCAACAGCATCTGCATCATGTTCTGGATCTGGTTGACGTCGTTGGTGGTACGGGTGATGAGGGAGGGGGTGCCGAACTTATCCAGGTCCGCCTGAGAGAAGGACTGGACCTTAGTGAACAGGGCCAAACGCATATCCCGGCCATAGGCAAGGGATGCCTTGGTGGAAAAATAGGTGGTACCCAGTGTGCATGCACCCACCAGAATGGCAACCACCAGCATAATGGCGCCATAGATGAGAATCGAGCCCATATCGCCCTGCATAACACCCTCGTCGATGATACGAGCGTTCAGATCCGGCAGGAACAGCTCACTGAAGGACTGCGCTGCAATGCACAGGATCGTCAGAACCACCCAGGACTTATAGGGGCTTAAGAATTTCAAAAAGGTTTTCATGGTTTCACTCCTTGTTTGGGGCTTCCGGGCCCTCTTCGAGGATCTCCCGGATGTTGCTGCCCAGCTTGGTTAAAATGCGTTCCAGCACCTCGAATTCCTCAGTCTGGAAATTGTAAAAGCATTTTTCAAAATAGTCGTCCACCGCTTTCTTATTCTCTGCGTCATAAGTAACGGCAAACTCTGTCGGATAAATGCGGGATACCCGCTGATCGTCCTGATCGGGACGGCGATCAATGTAACCGGCTTTCTCCATCTTCTGCAGCATGACCGTGGCGGTGGCCCGCTGGATATGCAGCGCATCTGCCAATTCCCGCTGGCTCATGCCTGGATTTCGGATGATGACCTTCAGTGCGCCCATCTGCGCCGGGGGCAGATTCCCCTGCTGCAGCACGGTGCCAAAGGCCATATGATGGATCCTGCCAATATACTCGATTCGCCGGAGCGCCAAAAACGTCTGTGGTTCATCCTGTGCATCCGGGGCGGAGATGGGGTCACCCGTGCCTCTGGGATCGTCAAAATCCGGGCCGCGCTCCCATTCATCTTCCCGAGGTTTCATTCTGTATGATGCTCCTTTCCAATACAAATAAAAGTTTATAATTCTGAAAGTTATTTTGCTAACGGTATTCTAGCTAACAATTAGCAAACTAACAATACTACAACACTTGGCATTTGTCAACCCTTATTTTAAGAGTTCTAAGAATTACACAGTTCCTTCACATTTTATAGTAGAATTTTGTACGATTCGCCCCAAATCCGCCAATAAAAACTGCCTCCGGCGGATCATATTGGAACGAACTGATTCATTATGCTGAAAACTGCTCATGGGAATTCGTTGGCCCACATCTGGCGGATATTATGCGGCGGAATATTTTTACGGAATGGGAATCTGTATTCGTTTGCCTTGTGGATGGCGAGATTTCAGGCTTCTGTACCTTCTTAAAGGAAGATTACTACCCGGAAAACCGCTATTCCCCGTGGATCAGCACCATATTTGTGGAGGAGAAACACCGTGGGTACAGGCTCAGCCACCGCATGATCGACAGCGTGATCACATACGCAAAATCCTGCGGTTTTTACAAGGTATACATTCCTTCGGATATGACCGGATTTTATGAAAAATGCGGCTTTTCTCCAATTGATACCCTTGTAAACTACGCCGGGGATACGGATACGATATTTATGAAGGAAATCTGATTTAAAAGTGGCGGCACCACGATCGGTGCCGCCGTATTGCGTTTCATTTAAAAGGCAGGCATCCACTCGCCCGACCCTGCAATTTTTGAAAGAAAGTTGCATTTCGGGGCCTGAGCCGATATAATAAAGAAAAAATCGCAAGAATAAAGGAGTATACTCTATGACCCGACAGCAGATCGAATATAAAGAAAAACTCGTCACCCTGGAGGAAGCCATGGACTCCCTGAAGGATGGCGACATCATCGGTACCTCCCAGTGCGCCAATGAGCCCACGATTTTCCTGGATGCCATGCACACCCTGAAGGGCAAGGGAAAAAAGCTCCGCATGTTTGCCCCCATGTGCTTCACCCCCCACGATTTTATGACGGATGAGAGCACCAAGGAATATCTGGACATGGATATCACCTTCCTCATGGGCCCCACCCGCAAGGGCCGTGAAATGGGCATTTTCAATTATTATCCCGGCGATCTTCACAACGGCGCGGGCCGCTGGGTGGAGGCCAACGGCTGCACCGTCTTCATTGCCGCCGCAACCCCCATGGATAAGCACGGCTATTTTATGATCCCCCTGTGTCTGATCCACGAGCGTACCTTCTTGGAAGCTGCTGACCGGGTCATTCTCCAGGTAAACCCCAATCTGCCCCGAATCTACGGTGATACGGAAGTTCATATCCGTGACGTAGATATGATTGTGGAGGCCGCCACACCCCTGCCCATTCTGCCCCAGTCCTCCCCCAGCGAGCTGGAACAGACCATCGGCGGATATGTGGCATCTCTGGTCAACGACGGCGACTGCATCCAGTTGGGCATCGGCGGCATTCCCGACGCGGCAGCCATGGCCCTGATGGACAAGCATGATTTGGGCGTCCACTCGGAAATGATCACCAACTCCATGGCAGATCTGATGGAGGCTGGCGTCATCAACGGCAAGAAGAAGAACTACATGCAGGGCAAGATCGTCGGCACCTTCGCCTACGGCACCCAGCGGCTTTATGACATGCTGGACGAAAGCCCCTGCGTCAGAATGCTCCGTGGCGAAACCGTCAACGATCCCCAGATCGTTTCCATGAACGACAATTTTGTCTCCATCAACGCCTGCCTGGGCGTGGATCTCACCGGTCAGGTCTGTTCTGAAACCATCGGTTCCAGACAGTACTCCGGCTCCGGCGGTCAGGCTGACATGGCCATCGGCGCGGCCCATTCCAAAAACGGCCGCAACATCATTGCCACCGCCTCCACCAAGAAGGGCGGAACCGTTTCCACCATTTCCGCACAGTTGGAACTGGGCAGTGTGGTGACCCTGGGCCGCAACCAGCTTGACTATGTGGTAACGGAGTACGGCATCGCTCCCCTCCGTGGTCGCAGCATCCGTCAGAGAGTGGAAAACCTGATCTCCGTAGCCCACCCGGACTTCCGTCCGCAGCTCCGCGAAGACGCAAAACGGCTGATGCTCTGGTAAGAAAGCAGCCACTCCGTAGGGGCCGATGCCCGGTTATAAAAACAATCCCCTTCGTAGGGGCCGATGCCCACATGGGCTCCTACCCCAATTGCATATTAAAACAGGACAACTACGCAGAAATCCTCTGTGCATTTGTCCTGTTTTTCTTCATATACACCGCTGGGGCCGATGTTCCCATCGGCCCCACAGAACAATTCCATAATTTACAGCCGTCCGCCGTAATCCACCACGATGTCCTGACCATTGATGCCGCTGGCTTCATCGGAAGCCAGGAACAAAATGGCGTAGGCTTGCTCATAGGGAGAGAGCATATGGTCAATGGTGCGGACGTGGGTCCGTGCCGTCAGGGCCAGCATTTCCTCGTCTACGCCCTCAAACTTCTCAGGGGAGAACAGGGGGGTGTCAGTGGAGCCGGGGGACACGGAGTTCACACGGATGCCGGTGCCGTAATACTGGATCGCCAGGTTTTTGGTCAGGCTGAGAACGCCTGCCTTGGCAGCGGAATAGGCCGCACCGGCGCAGCAGTAGACGCCGCCGATGGAGGCAATGTTGACAATAGATCCCTTGTTGGCGGGCACCATGTGTCTCAGGGCCGCACGGCAGCAGCGCATAACGCCCTTCAGATCCACATCCTGAACCTGATCCCAGAAATCGTCCTCCATTTTAATTGTGGGCTTGTGGCAGTCGCCGATGCCCGCATTGTTCACAAGAATGTCAATGCGTCCGAACATTTCCACAGTCTTGTCGATGACGTTGTCCACATCGGCAGTGACGGTAACATCGCCGGGAATATAGACACAGTTGCCGCCTGCCGCAGCGATCTCGTCAGCCACACGCTTCAATTCATTTTCTCTCCGGGCCGTAATGACCACAGTGGCACCCTCTCGGGCGAAGAGCTTGGCAGTGGCTTCACCAATGCCGGAGTTGCCGCCGGTAACAACGGCGATTTTTCCTTCTAAACGTGCCATAATGACAGTCCTTTCTATATCAAAATCTGTGGGGAGACAATGGCGTAGATTTGGTCTGGGCTTCAATGAGCTGTCCAATAAGCTGGTTGGACACCAGCATGCCCTGGGGCGTAAACCGCCAGACCCCTTTTTCCAGTTTTGTAAGGCCCCGGCTACCGTAATAGATCAGCACCTTTTCCAGGGGATCAAAGGGCATCAGGAAGGTCCGCTCGTACTCCGTCCTTTCAATGCCGTAAATGGTCCGCATGCGGAGCATCACATATTCGCCAGCTCGCTCCTTGATGGGTACATATTCACACTCGGTGGTGAGGGCGTCGCCCTTGTTGACGCCGGTGATATACTGCTGCAAATTGGAGGTGAAGGTATACCGTGTTCCAGCAAAGTCCGAGGACGCGGAAGGCCCGAAGGACATGTATTCTCCACCCATCCAGTATTTCAGGTTGTGCTGGCACTCCTTGTCCATCTTGGAAAAGTTGGAGATCTCATACTGCTTGTAGCCATAGGCCTCCAGGGTGGAGACCGCATAGAGATACATGGCAGCCTGGGCGTCCTCATTGGGGAGCGCCGCATTGTTTCGGTACATATAAAGAGGCGTGCCCTCGCTGAGGGTCAGGCCGTAGCAGGAAATATGATCCGGCTTTAGGTCGATGATGGAACCCAGCGCATCCGCCCACTGTTGAGGTGTCTGAGTGGGAAGGCCATACATAAGATCCAGGGATACGTTGTCAAAGCCCGCCGTCCGGGCAATATCCACCGCCTTCACCGCCTGTCGGAAGGTGTGGGGTCTGCCCAAAACCTTCAGAACCGCGTCATCGTTGGTCTGAACGCCGATGGAGATGCGGTTGAAACCGCTCTGGATCAGCCGCTTGCAGCCCTTTTCCGTCACTGTGTCGGGGTTGGCCTCAAAGGTAACTTCCGCGGTTTTTGATACATTGAACCGCTTGGTGATGGTGCCGAACACACTGCGGAGCCGATCCGCGCCAAAATAGCTGGGGGTACCGCCGCCGAAATACACCGTGTCCACTTCGTAGCTGGGCGCTCTGAGGCCGCTTTCCTTAATGTGGGCCTCCAGTGCCTTCACATATTTGTCCATCATCTCCTGGGTCTTTTCGCTTCTGGGCAGGGAATAGAAATCACAGTAGTGGCACTTGCTGCGGCAGAAGGGAATGTGGACGTATATGCCCAGGGCACTTTTCTGGGCCGTAATTTTCTGTTTTGCCACGAAAAGCCCCCTCCTTATTCCGAATCCAGCTTCAGGACGGCCATAAACGCCTCTTGAGGCACCTCTACGGTACCGAAGGAGCGCATACGCTTCTTGCCTTCCTTCTGCTTTTCCAACAGTTTTTTCTTACGGGTGATGTCACCGCCGTAGCACTTGGCCAGCACGTCCTTGCGGAGAGCCTTAATTGTCTCACGAGCGATGATTTTGGAGCCAATGGCCGCCTGGACAGGGATCTCAAAGAGCTGGCGGGGAATGTTCTCCTTCAGCTTCTCGCAGATCTTTCTGGCACGGCTGTAGGCCTTTTCTGTGTGAAGAATAAAGGACAGTGCGTCAATGACATCGCCGTTGAGCAGGATATCCAGCTTCACCAGATTGCTCTGGCGGTAGCCCGTCAGCTCATAATCCAAGGAGGCATAGCCTCTGGTCCGGGACTTAAGGCAGTCGAAGAAGTCGAAAATGATCTCGTTCAGTGGCATATCATAATGCATTTCCACACGGGTCTTGTCCAGATAGGTCATATCCAGATACTCGCCCCGGCGTTCCTGGCAGATCTCCATAATGTTGCCCACATATTCCGAGGGGGTGATGATGGAGGCCCGGACAAAGGGTTCCTCCGCCATCTGGATCTCGGAGGGATCCGGGTAGTTCAGCGGGTTGTCAATCATGTGTACGGTACCATCGGTCTTGGTGACCCGATAGACAACGCTGGGAGCGGTGGTGATAAGATCCAGGTTGAACTCCCGCTCCAGCCGAAGCTGAATAATCTCCATGTGCAGAAGTCCCAGGAAGCCGCAGCGGAAGCCAAAGCCCAGAGCAATGGAGCTCTCCGGTTCATAGCTGAGGGATGCGTCATTGAGCTTCAGCTTCTCCAGTGCGTCACGAAGCTCCGGATACTTTGCGCCGTCGGCAGGATACACGCCGGAATACACCATGGGCTGTACATCCTTGTAGCCCTGAAGGGGCTCCGTGGCAGGATTGTCGTTGTCCGTCACCGTATCACCCACACGGGTGTCGGAAACATTTTTAATGGAAGCGGTGAAATAGCCCACCTCACCGGCGCCCAAAGCGTCGGTGGGCTGCATGCCCTTGGGCTGGAGATAACCCACCTCCACCACCTTATAGACAGCACCGCCGGACATCATTTTAACTTCCATGCCCTGACGGATCACGCCGTCCATCACACGGAAATAGACAATAACGCCCTTGTAGCTGTCGTACTGGCTGTCAAAGATCAGTGCCCGCAGGGGCTTTGTCCGATTTCCTTCGGGAGCGGGCATCTCGTTTACGATCATCTCCAGCACAGAGTGGATGTTGATGCCGTTCTTCGCGGATATTTCGGGGGAATCCATGGCGGGCAGGCCAATGATATCCTCCACCTCCTGTTTCACCCGCTGAGGATCTGCCGCAGGCAGATCGATCTTGTTGACCACGGGCAGCACCTCAAGGCCGGAATCAATGGCCAGGTAGGTATTTGCCAAGGTCTGAGCTTCCACACCCTGGGAAGCGTCCACCACCAGTACAGCGCCTTCGCAGGCTGCCAGGGAGCGGGAAACCTCATAGTTAAAGTCCACATGGCCCGGGGTGTCGATCAGGTTCAGCACATAGTCCTCCCCATCGTCGGCGTGATACTGGAGCCGAACCGCACGGGCTTTGATGGTAATGCCTCTCTCCCGCTCCAGATCCATATTGTCCAGGATCTGATCCTCCATCTCCCGCTCCTCTACCGCCTGGCACTCCTCCAGGAGCCGGTCTGCCAGGGTAGATTTGCCGTGGTCAATGTGGGCCACGATGGAAAAGTTCCTCAGTTTATTCAAATCGGTCATAGATTATGCACCTCAAGATAGTTTCTCTAATTGTATAGTATAGGCGATTTTGGGGAGTTTGTAAAGAAAATTTGGTGAATCCTTGCACGGACAGTAAAAATCCGGGGACGTTTTTCCTCTCTTTAAAACCGCCCGGCAAAAGCTTGTTGCTTTTTTATAAAGGAGGGTAGCAGAATCGTCAGAAAAGTAGTAAAATTACGCTAGCAGATATTATTAGAGCAGGGTCCCCTTTCCTGAGAATCTTTATGATCTCATTCCCCCATCGGCGCAAAACAAATGAGCAGGGAGGACAAATGATGAAAAAACGGGTTTTAAGCATGCTGCTTGCTTTTGTTATGGTCATCGGGCTGCTGCCCGATACGACAGTGACAGCCGGCACCGCCGATACACATCACACGAGCCACACAGGCTACACCAGATGGGGTAGCACCAACAGTTTACCCGCATCTGCTGGCAGCTATTATCTAGGCAACAATGTGACCCTTACAGCCCCATGGGAGCCGCCTAACGGCGTTACACTTTGTCTCAACGGCAAGAGTATTACTATTTCAATCTCTTATAAGAATGCAATTTCGATCCCAAGCGGTCGCACCCTGACAATTGCGGACTGCACCAACCAGGGGAAAATTACCGGCAACGGAAATCAAGCCATAAACAATAGCGGTACTTTCACTCTGTACGGAGGCAACATCACTGGCACTACAACCCTTCGCTCCGGCGCTGGTGTGTACAATTCCAACGGAACCTTCAACATGTATGGCGGAAGCATTACGGGAAACTCTGGTGACTCTGGTGGTGGCGTATACATTTATAGCGGCCCATTCAATATGTACGGCGGAAGCATTTCAGGCAATACTGGCAAATCCGGTGGTGGTGTACACATTTGCGAAGGAACCTTCAATATGTACGGCGGAAGCATTACTGATAATATTTCCACGGTGAAAGGTTCCGGTGTGTATATTGGCGAAAGTAGCACCTTCAATCTGTACGGCGGCACAATCTACGGCAACGACTCTACCAATGTCTATCTTACAGAAGATACTGTGATCGATATCGAAACATTGCCCTCCGACACCCAGATTGGCATAACAATGGCTACCCCCGGCGTTTTCACAAACGGGGGCGCAGACTACAGCAACCATTTTATGAGTGATAACAGTGCCTACGAAGTTAAGGCTGACGGCTGCAGCTTAACATTGTGCAAAATAGTCATCTCCCACACGGTAACCTCCACTTCTGGCCCCGGATATACCATAACTCCGGCAGATGATTCTGACCCTTCCGTGAAAGACGGAGGCAGCTATTCCTTCACAGTTACAATTTCGGAAGGGTATGTAAAAAGCGACGCTTTTGCTGTCAGAGCAAACCAGAGTCTCTTGACTGCGGATGCGGATGGAAAATACACCATCAGCAACATACAGGCGGATCAAACAATCACAGTGGCAGGCGTTGTGCTCCATGAGCATAGTTGGAACTATGTATCAGAAGATACCAACTCGGATCACGTAAACGATACCCTTACAGCAAGCTGCACCGCATCGGGCTGTACCAACCCCAACGGCGGCAGCGTGACCATTTCGGTTCCCGACGGTAACGTATACACCGGCAGCCCCATCGAGGCCACGATCTCAAACAGCCTGACCAACGGCGATACCGTAAATGTTGTTTATGAAGCGGCAAGTGGCTCCAATCTGACCAACGGTAAGCCTGTCAATGCCGGTTCCTACACCGCAAAAATCACCCTCGGGTCGGGTGCCAACATCCAGACAGTCAGCATTCCCTATCAGATTCAGCCCCGCACCATCACCGCTGACATGGTAACACTGTCCTCTGATACCTTTGTCTACGACGGAACTCTACACAACGTCACCATTGCGGTGAACTACGACGCAGCCACTCGGTTGACCGAAGGCACAGATTACAGCATATCCGGAACCCTGTCCGCAACTAAAGCCAGCACCGGCAATGGTTACGCAGTTTTGGTCCAGGGCGAGGGCAACTATAAAACCCAGTCCCCCATCACAAAATATTGGGAGATCGCAAAGGGAACGCAGACCGGGATATCCGCCCAGAGTGTACGCACCGCCTACGATGGTCAGTCACACGGAATCACCATTACCGGTCTCACCGATACAATGACGGTGTATTATGGCACCAGCAAAGAAACCTGCAATTCCACCACCCCCATTACTTATACGGATGTGGGAGACAGCAGGACAATTTGGTTCAGAGCGGTCAGTGAAAACTTTGAAGATTACTATGGATCTGCCACGGTAACGATCCATCCTGCTACCATTACCGTTACACCTGACCGCAATCAAAGCAAAATATACGGCACAGCCGACCCTCTTCTTACCTATTGCTATTCCGGCAATGTTCCGTCCGAAGTCCCCGCATTCTCCGGTACCCTTTCCAGAACCCCCGGCCAGGATGTCGGAACCTATGCCCTTACCCTCGGCACGTTAGCATTGGCGGACAACGGCACATTCAAAGCAAGCAATTATGAATTAAAGCTGAGTGACACCCCCACATCCTTTACCATCACGCAGGCAACTCCCACGATCACCATTGCCCAAAACCAGTGGGTGGTATATGACAGCAAAGCCGTCTCCGCCGGGACAACCGCAGCCGACGTGATATACGCTTACTCCGGCAGCGGGCCGGTAACCGTAAGATGGTATACCGATGTGAATGGTACACCGGGCAGTGAAATCAGCGCTCCCAACACCGTTGGAACCTACTGGATCGGCGTCTCTGCCGCGGAAGACACCAACTATGCCGCTGTTGCGGAAGTGACACAGCCGTTCCGGATCACCAAACGGAAGCTTTCTATCTCAGCAAACCCGCAGGAAATCACTTATGGCAGCCAAATTGCATCCACCATCGACCAAGTGACAGCTATATCGCTTGCAGAGGGCGATGTTCTGACCGACATTACTCTGACCGCCAACGCCCTGACCGTTGGAGCGGGCACCACGATCACCCCCAGTACGGCAATAATCAAAAACAGTGGAACGGATGTAACCCACTGCTATGACATTGCGTATCAGGAAGGCTCTTTGACGATTCAGAAAGCACCCCAGCAGTCCCCCCCTGCCGCTCCCACAATAAAGAACAGTGCCACTACCTCGTCCAGAATTGAACTGAACGCACAGGCGACCCCAGAGGATGCTTTCGGTGATGTAGAGTATGCATGCAGTACCACAGCGTCTCCCCCTGCCGAGGCTGCGTGGCAGTTCTCTACTGTGTTCGATGGTCTGTGCAAGAACACCATCTACTACTTCTTTGCTCGTTACGCAGGCGACAATAACCACCAGCTTTCTCCCATAAGCCCGGCAGCCTCCATCGCCACCCTGGACACCTACACCGTCAGCTATGATTTGAATGCCGGCTATGGCACAGTTCCCATACCCCAAACCCAGGACGTAGGTACTCCTTTCACCGCAGCAGCCCAGGGGGACATTGTAAAATCAGGCCACAAATTCCTGGGCTGGGCAACCACCGTTGGTGCAGCCACCGCTGATTATGCTGCGGATGCATCTATTTCTGGGATTTCCGCTAACGTTACACTGTATGCAGTATGGAAGGCCAACCAGTATACAATCTCCCTCGACACTGATGGCGGCAGCGCTGTTGCAGCCATCAAGCAGGATTACAATACGGCTGTGACCGCTCCCGAGAATCCCACAAAGACCGGGTATGATTTCGCAGGCTGGATGACCGAGGTGGGCACAGACTTTGTGTTCATAGACGGTTATACCATGCCTGCCGAAAGCTTCACACTGACTGCCAAATGGACGCCTAGAGGCGACACGGCATACACCGTAAACCATTACTTTCAGAACATTGAAAATGATGCGTATGCTGCGCCTGAGGTTCAGACCGCCTCCGGCACCACAGGCACACAGACCACCGCCATGGCAAAGCCGATCCCTGGCTTTACCGCACAGAGCTTCTGTCAGAAAGTCATTGCCGGTGACGGCACCACCGTGGTCGATATCTACTACACCCGCAACAGCCACGCCCTGACCTTCCAGCCCGTAAATGGACAGGCCGATATTGTTTCCACCGCGAAGTACGGTGCCCCCGTTACTGTCCCCGCTGCTCCCACCAAGACCGGTTATACCTTCGCCGGCTGGGATACGGCAATTCCTGCAACCATGCCCGCTGAGGATGTGACCATCAAGGCAACGTGGACGATCAACAAGTACACCATCACCTTTGACACCGACGGCGGCAGTGAAATCGCCTCTATCACACAGAACTATTCCACCGCTATAACCCCTCCCGCCGATCCCACCAAGACCGGTTTCACCTTCGCCGGCTGGGATACGGCAATCCCTGCAACCATGCCCGCTGAAAATGTAACTATCAAAGCACTTTGGGAGGAAGTTGTACGCTCTGAGGACGAAACCCGCCCCGTTGCAGACTACAGCGACGTAGATTCCAGTGGCTGGTACTATGCCGGTGTCCACTTCTGCCTGGAAGAGGGGCTGATGATCGGCTATCCCGAAGGAAACTTCCAGCCAAATACAGTCGCATCCCGTGCCATGCTGATTACCATGCTGTGGCGTATGGAGGGTGAACCCACATCCGGCCAGGAGCTGAACTTCACCGATGCGAAGGACGCCTGGTACACCCCTGCCCTCAAGTGGGCCGTGGAAAACAAAATCATCCAGGGCTATGGCGATGGTACCGTTCGCCCAAACGATGCCATGTCCCGTGAGGAAATGGTGACCATCCTATACCGCTACGCTGCAAAAAAGGAATATGATGTCAGTACCAGCGGTGACATCGGTAATTTTACCGATGCCGGTCAGGTCAGCGATTATGCAAAGTCCACCATGCAGTGGGCCGTTGGCTCCGGCATAATCAAAGGCACCACCAACACCACACTGGACCCTGAAAACGATTCCACTCGGGCACAGCTTGCCACATTGATGATGCGGTTCATTACGAAATTTGAAAATTAAACATCCGAGACAAAAGGAAACTCCCCTGCGGCGCAATGTGGCAGGGGAGTTTCTTGTGCAGATAAAATGCGAAAGCGCCACAGTGCGGGGACCAGCCGCCTGCGACGCTTTCCAAAAAAGAGAGAGAAAAAATGAAAGCCAGTACAGTTCCCTGTACCGTGCTTTCATCATAGCGGCTCCATTTGTGCATTCCTTGAAAAAAATGTGGCGAAATTGTTAATAATGACATTTTTATTAAAATAAATTGACTTTTCTAGTGCGCCGTGTTAAAGTGTTATCGCATAAAAGTATTGCTTCACTAAAGCAACCAAAGGAGAGTTCAATATGGTACTTAAAATTCTCATGCTCGTGATATTCTTCGGCGTTATGATCGCCGTAGGCTTCTATTGCCGCAGCCACGCCACAGACGTGAATGGCTTTGTTTTGGGCGGGCGCTCCGTTGGCCCCTGGCTCACCGCCTTCGCCTATGGTACATCCTACTTCTCCGCAGTGGTCTTCGTTGGCTACGCCGGTCAGTTCGGCTGGAGATTCGGCATTGCCTCCACCTGGATTGGTGTCGGCAACGCTGTCATTGGCTCCCTTCTGGCATGGGCCATTCTGGGCCGCCGTACCCGTATTATGACCCAGCACCTGAGTTCCGCCACCATGCCCCAGTTCTTTGGCCAGCGCTTTGACAGCAAGGGTCTGAAGATCGGCGCCTCCATTATCACCTTCATTTTCCTGATCCCCTACACCGCATCCCTGTATAACGGTCTGAGCCGCCTGTTCGGCATGGCTTTCAACATTGATTATTCCGTTTGCATCCTTCTTATGAGTGTTCTGACTGCCATCTACGTCATCGTGGGCGGCTATATGGCCACCGCCATCAACGACTTCATTCAGGGCATCATTATGATCTTCGGCATCATTGTGATCATTGCTGCCGTGCTTGCAAGCAAAGGCGGCTTCATGGAAGCCATCAACGGTCTGGCAGCAGTCACCGACGAGACCACTACCACCATGCCCGGTGCCTTCAACTCTTTCTTCGGCCCGGATCCGCTGAATCTGCTCTTCGTGGTGATCCTCACCTCCCTGGGCACCTGGGGTCTGCCTCAGATGGTTCAGAAGTTCTACGCCATCAAGTCCGAGGGCGACATTAAGAAGGGCATGATCATCTCCACCGTCTTCGCCATTCTGGTTTCCGGCGGCTGCTACTTCCTGGGCGGCTTCGGCAGACTGTTCTCCGATCAGATCGACATTGCCGCGAACGGCTATGATTCCGTGATCCCCACCATGCTTTCCGGTCTTTCCGACATTCTCATTGCGCTGGTTGTGATCCTGGTGCTGTCTGCATCCATGTCTACCCTGTCCTCTCTGGTGATGACCTCTTCCTCCACCTTGACCATCGACCTTATTAAGGATCATATCGTCAAGGATATGTCCGAGAAGAAGCAGCTTCTGATGATGCGTATTCTCATCGTGGTCTTCATCGCCATTTCCGCAGCCATTGCTCTGCTGCAGTACAAGTCCAACGTCACCTTCATTGCACAGCTCATGGGCGTGTCCTGGGGCGCTTTGGCCGGTGCATTCCTGGCTCCCTTCCTGTATTCCCTGTACTGGAAGAAGACCTCCAAGGCTTCCTGCTGGGTATGCTTTATCTTTGGTAGCGCACTGATGATTCTGAACATGGTGGCCCGTTCCAGCTTCCCCGCCCTCATCCAGTCTCCCATCAACTGCGGCGCGGTTGCCATGCTGGTCGGCCTGGTTTTGGTCCCCGTGGTAAGCCTCTTCACCAAAAAACCAGACAACGAACTTGTAGAAAACACTTTTGCATGCTACAATAAAACCACCCAGGTAAAGCAGACCACCGCCCTCGGTGACTGATTCCTGAGATTAAATTGGGTGGTAATTCCATGAAACAAATATCTGCCGCTGTGATGGCTGTAGTGTGGATGTTCCTGCTCACTCTGTCCGTCACAGCGGCAGACGTGGTTTATACGCAGGATTCAAGCTCCAGCGCTTCCACCAGCGAAATTGCGATTGAATACGACTTTGAACACCGGACTCTGGAGGAAATTTTGGCCCAGTTCCGGGCAGAACACAACCTCAGCGAGTCCAATTTCTCCATGTCCTGCTATATCACCGGCACAAAAGAGCTTATCAGCTTCGCCGGAGACACCTTCCGTGTGGCCGCCAGCACCTATAAGCTGCCCCTGAACATGGTGTATTACGACATGGAGCGAACCGGAGAGATATCCTCTGAGCGCTACATAGACGGCTACTATCTGCCCACCATGCATTATGAGACCATCGTAAACTCCGATAATGACATGGCCATTTCCATGCTCTACAATCTGGGTTCTTTCCGGCAGTACCGGGAAATTATGACCCAGTTTTACGACCAGGAGTACCCTTTGGAATACTATTCCGGCAACAACATCAACTCCGACTATATGCTGGCGGTGCTGTGGAAGCTCTACTGCAACGCAGAGGACTATCCGGAGCTTCTTGACAACCTAAAAATCGCCGCCAGGGGCCAGTATTTCCAGCTATATCAGGGAGATTACGAGATCGCCCATAAATATGGCTACTACGAAGGCGCCATCAACGATGTGGGCATCATCTACACCCCGGAGCCTGTTCTGGTTGCGGCCTACACGGAAAACGTAGGCTATGCGGAATCCAAGCTGGGACATCTGGCGGAGCTTTTGACGGAATATTCCCTGTATCACACGGAGAAAAAGGCTCAGGAAGAGGCCGCCCGCCTTGCAGAGGAACAGGCCGCGGAAGAGGCCCGTCCGGCAGAGGAACAGTTCACAGAGGAGGACCATCTGGTGGAGGAACAAGCCGCGGAGGAAGCCCGTCTGTCAGCGCAGCAAGCCGCAGATGAGGCTCGTCTGGCAGAAGCGCAAGCCACGGAAGACCCCCCCGAAGAGACCGTCACCCCCACCCCAGAGATCTCCCAAGCCGGTTCCAGCTCCACTAACACGCTGCTCTATTTGATTTTTGGCTTCATTGCCTTTTCCCTTGTGGCCCTGATCATTGTGCTGTCCCTGCTGATAAAGCAGTCCCGCCGCCGATAAATTTTTTCCCGGAGAATCGCTTCTCCGGGAATTTTTTGTCGTCAGATGTCCAGCACATAGGCCAGCAGCAGGTTTACCGTATTTTCAAGCCCTGTAACATGGGTCCGCTCCATACCGTGGCTACAATAGACCGCCATACCGAAGGCAGCAGCCCGCAGGTTATTGCCTGCCCGCATGGCCGCATTGGCATCGGTGGAGTAGTGATAGAAAATATCCACCGCATAGTCGCACTCCGCCTTCTCCGCATACTCGATCAAGCGGGTAGTCAAATCGTAATCGTAGGGTGCGGCATTGTCCTTGGCGCAGATGCTGACCGCATATTCGCTGCCGTCGCAGTCCGGCCCGATGAGGCCGATGTCCACCGCAACAAACTCAGAAATCCCCTCCGGTACATAGGTGCCGCCCAGACCGATCTCCTCGGAATAGGGGAAGGACAGGATGGTTCTGTACTTGGGCTTCAAATCGTTCTCCCGCAGATATTTTACCATGGCGAAGACACAGGCCACACCAGCCTTGTCGTCAATAAAGCGGCTCTTGAGATAGCCATTCTCCGTCACCTGGCACCGGGGCTCAATGGATACCACATCTCCATGGCGAATGCCAAGGCCGTAGACGTTCTCCTTGGAGGACACCTTCTGGTCCAAAATGATCATCATGCTGTTCTCGTCCCGGGCCAGGGTCCGTGCATCGTCAAACACATGGACAGAATGGCTCTGGCAGGCAAAAAGACCGGTATATTTTCTTCCGTCCCGGGTATGCACCGTAACAGTCTCCCCTTCCAGGGCCCCGTAATGGATACCGCCAAGCTGCCGGACACGGATCATACCGTCCGCATCCACTCTGCGGACCATCAAGCCGATGGTGTCCGCATGGGCTCCTACCATGACGGTCTTGCTGTTGTCCTGTCCCTCCAGGGTGAGATAAATTGTGCCCTTATTGTCATAGGCAACAGGAAGGTCAAACATAGCGGCGTACTTTTCCAGTACAGGCTTCAGCTCCCGGGAATAGCCTACGGGGCTGGGCGTTTCTACAAGTTCCTTGAAGCTGTCCAGAACGAACCGGGTATCCACCTGAAATTTCATACTAATCAACCATTCGGCCGCTATGCGTCCGCACAAATAGGGATGAAAGAGTGCAGA
>CAZEPQ010000013.1:0-21628 GCA_964514175.1 uncultured Oscillospiraceae bacterium | reverse complement strand
CTCGTTATGGAGCTGTGTTTGGGGCCAGTGTCACTAACTTAGTGACATTGGCCGGATTGGAAGGGACGCATTTTTATTCTGATTGATCTGTCTCATGGGTGCTTGCTTCCTTGTAGTGCTTTTCTCTTCTTCGATGTTTAATCACAACGTAACTTCGCCAGAAGATGCTGGGATAAATTCGGTTGATGACGGCGCCGATAAAGATGATGGACATACAGAAGTACAGCCACAGCATTGCGATGATCAGAATGCCCAGGCTTCCATAAAGGGCAGAGAAGGAGGAAAAATGCTCCACATAGATGGAGTATAGTTCCGAAAATACCAGCCATGCGGCGGAGGTGAATAAGGCTCCAGGGAGCTGCATGAAAAACCTCATTTTTTTGTTGGGGAAATATGCATAGATCAGGGCAATCAAAAGGGCGATCACAAGGAACAATGTGGGGCCTTGGAAGTCCATCACCCGGGAGAATACCATGGCCAGATGCGGAAGGTACTTTTCCAACACGCCCAAAATGGCCTGACCGAAGACCCGCAGGCCCAGGGTGACCAGCAGTCCCGCAATTAGGATCAGCATGTAGAAGATACAGACGATGCGCTTAAATATAAAGTTTCTGGTGTCGTTGATATCTGCAATGCTGTTAAGACCGTCCAGCAGGCCCAGCATACTCTTTGCGGCGGTCCACAGGGTTGCCACCAGGGACAAGGACAGAGTCGCCGCATTGGTGGGTTGCAGATCCTCTGTAATATACTGGAACACGTTGCGTAGAGCGCTGGGTAAAAGTCTGGTCACACCCTCCAGGAAGGTCTCGGTTCCCAGGGGGGTATAGCTGAGAATAGACAGCGTCAGCATAAGCAGGGGGAAAATTGCTGTGAACACAAAGAAAGAGGCACTGGCAGCATAGGTTGATATGTGATAGGAACTGAATTTTTTGGAGTAGTAGCGAAATGTTTTCCAAAACTTCATCCCAATGCCTCCTTTTGTGGGTTATCGAGCGTAGTTTTCCCGACCGGATGAGAAAATATTGCCGCCGTTGTAGTCAATGGCAGTAATGATGGGCAAGTCTTCGATGATAAATTCCTTGACGGATTCACAGCCGAGATCATGGAAGGCGATCTCCCGTGCCTCCTTGATGCAGCAGGCAATCAGCGCCCCAGCGCCGCCTACGGCGCAGAAATAAGCGCTGCGGTTGCGGATAATGGCGTCAATGACGGCCTGATTCCGCTCGCCCTTGCCAATCATGGCGGTAAGGCCCAGATCCAGAAGACGAGGGGCATAAGGGTCCATGCGGCTGGAAGTGGTGGGGCCGCAGGAACCTACCGCCATGCCCTTCTGGGCAGGTGTGGGACCTGCGTAGTAGATGACAGATCCCTGAAGGGGATAGGGAAGGGGTTCTCCGGCGTCCAGGAGAGAGAAGATGCGCTTGTGTGCCGCATCCCGGGAGGTGTATACCTTACCGCAGAGCAGGACCCGATCTCCTGCGGAAAGCTCCGGGATGGCCAGTTTCAGCTCGTCGGTGTGGAGCTTAAATTCCTTCATACTTCTGTCTCCAGAGTTTCGGCAGGATCGGGAATCATGGCATCCATGGTGGTGAGCTTTTCACGGGATGCATTGAGTGACTCAGAGAGCTTTGCACAGGTTCCGCTGAGGGTTGCGGCCTGGGCGAGAATGGTTTCCACGGTTTCCTGGACGGCGGCGTTGGCAGATGCAAATTCCGCATCCGTATCCCGGCAGATATCTTCCAGGCTACTGTACATCTTCTTTGCGCGGGCATTTGCCAGCCGCTCGGCGGCCTCTGCACGACGATAGGCAGCCAGCTCCATTTCAGAAATGTTCTGTGCTTCCGAAGTTTCTTCAGAAAGCTGGGGGGATGCTTCTTCGGGTTCCTGGACAGATGCTATAAGCTCACTGAGCTGCTGGCGCAGGGATTCATTTTCCTGCTCCATTTCCGCAAGGAGCGTTTTGTATTTTTCCAACTCCGCACGATGGCTTGCGGCAGATTTTGAAATATAATCAGCAACGTCACCCTTATGGAATCCGCCCACAGCGGTGCGGAAACGGTATACGGTTGTTTCAATCGTAGAATCTGACATGACTGTCCCTCCGTGACTGTTCCTTTAGTTATAAGATTATAGCATATCCCACTGTAAAAAAGCAATATGTTACCGGTGCTTCTGTCTTTTCTTGGGCATTGACAGTGGATTCAAGGGCGATTAAAATATAAGGCAAAGAAGGGGGCGTTTTCATGGCGCATTTTGAAAGACAGCTTCACAGTGAAGAAAAATTTAGTGGAAGAATTATTCGGGTCACGGTGGATACCGTGGAACTGGAAAACGGGAAAGAAGCCAAGCGTGAAATCGTCCATCATCATGGCGGCTCCGGTGTAGTGCCGCTGACGGAGGATGGACAGGTCTATCTGGTTCGCCAGTTCCGCTATGCCTTTGGGAAAGAACTGATGGAGATCCCGGCGGGCAAGCTGGAACCAGGGGAGGATCCTTTGGAGACTGCACAGCGGGAACTGGTGGAGGAGTGCGGCCTGACGGCTGACCGATTTGTGGATTTGCAGCCTGTTTACCCCAGTGTGGGATACGACAATGAGATCATCCATATGTACCTTGCTACAGGACTTCATCAGGTTCAGGCACAGCCCGATGAGGACGAATTCCTGGATCTTGTAAAAATGCCTCTGGATCAGGCCATCACCATGATCGAAACAGGTGAAATTGTGGACGCGAAAACGGTGGCGGCTCTTTTAAAGGTGAAGCTGCTCCGCTCAAAGAAATGAGGAGATTCCTGAAGTAGCTTTTATAATGAAAAAATTCCCCGCCGTGGCGGGGAATTTTCGTTATCTTTTCTTTTTCAGATTCAGACAGGAGAGCCACTTGAATCGAAGCCGCTTTCCACGGGAAAGGCTCTGTTCTGTTTTCTCGGCCAGCATATATACGGCTGCCTCGTAGGGCTTTAGCTCTTCAATGGAGATGTCGTGGCGGCTGAATTTGGCTTTCAGGGCCAGGACTTCCAGCTCTTTTGGAATCACAACACCCCAGGGAGCTAGCTTCTCAAGGTACTGCCACATGTTCAGAACTGTCTGGTTTGTATTTTTGTGGCGGAACGCTCTGCGCCGACGGATCAGTACGATTCTGTGACGGATCAGCAGAACAAGAATTGCCAGGAACAGCACCGCAACAATGGGCAATATCCACCGGAAAATGCTGCGTCCGGTTTCCTGGGTCGTCTGTGCCCCCGAACCATCCTCCGAGGCTTCGGAGCCTTCCGGTTGAGTGTCCTCCGTGGGAGAGGGTTCTGTGGGAGCTTCAGAGGGAGAAGGACTGGGAGTGACTTCTTCTTCCACCGCTTCCGGCTGTTCCGGCTCTGGGGAGGGCTCTTCCTGAATCTCTTCAATCTGCTCTGGTTGCTTAACCTTGGGGAGGACCGAGGTCTCGCCAAAGCCGGGGGTGGTCTCCACAGGGATCCATCCAAGGCCACTGATATAAACCTCTGCCCAGGCGTGGGTGTCTCGGTCCAGAACGTCCACAACAATTCCGCTGGATGGCACATTCACACGGTAGCCGGAGGCATACCGGGAGGGAATGCCCAGGGCACGGTACATGGCTGCGGCGGCAGTTGCAAAATGGACGCAGTAGCCTTCGTTACTTTCCGTCAGGAAATAGACGGCGAAGTCGTAATTCACAGGCTGACGGGAAACATCCAGCTTATAGGTGCCGGAGTTGCGGATAAATTCGGCTACCCAAGCTACAGTTTCGGCGGTAGACATTTCCGGGTCATAGCCGTAGGAAAGGGCCAGATTATAGAGGGACGTTTTGGTGTCCTCCGGCAGGGAAAGACAGGTGTTTTGCACATATGTGTCGTAACTGGTGCTGTAAAGCCCTGTGGTAGAGGCCACGTCCAAAGAGCGGACACCGGGCCAATAGTAGATGATATAATCTTCCTCGTCAATATTGATGCGAAGATCGCTCATAATATCCTCTGCACTGGTACAGCTAATGTAGCCGTAGGGTGAGAAAAGTACATCGGACTTATCATTGTAGTTTTTGATCTGAATGGCGGCCTGATTGGTGGTGCCGAAGGCGGTACCCAGAGAAGTGTGGGAGTATACTGCATCTGCCACGGAGGACATATCGCTGGACTCCCAACTGGTGCCGGTATAGATATCCTTGGCTGCGCCACGGAGATATACCGGGCCGATCTGGGTGGTACTTAGCTGCATCATTACCGTATCCTTTCGGTCACGGGTGCCCTGCTGTGTCAGATCCAAGGTGCGGCTGGTGTCGGCACCCAATTCCTCTTTGGCAATACCGGTGCTGTTTCGATCCATAACCTGCTGCATGGATTCTGGCAACAGGTCCAGCAGGCTTTCAATTACCTCAGGCAGCTCCTGGTCACGGGTGTCGGACTTGGGATAGGCATTTCCGATGATGCCCAGGAACAGGATCACCGCAAACAGCACCAGGCCTGCCCGAATTGCATCCATGGTGGGAGGCTCTCCGGGCCGTTCTTTTGTCAAAAGTATTGTGACCCATGCGGTCAGCAGTAAAACTAGAGGGAATGCATTAGGGGGAGTGTCGTTGATGATCACGCACAGCAGTAGGAAGGGTAGGGTACCGGCCACGCTGATGAGACAGGAGCGATAGCCCACACCCCATGCCATCCAGATGCTCAGAATAAATGCCAGTACGGAAAACAGTTGGGTATAGTTTGGATTGAAATAGCCCTCCGGCTCTGCGGGAATGGCGAAGGAAATATTGGGATACGCAGTAGAAAAACGAGAGAGAATGTCGTGGACCAATTGGGTCAGTGTGGCACCCACCGAGGAAAACAAATCTGTCAGGAACATCAGGGCTGCCAGAATCAGCAGTAGCGGGATCAGTAAAAACAGGGACTTCTTCCACTGATAACAAGCCGTGAACAATAAAGAGGCGAGTATGGCAACCAGAACGATCACGGGAATGGATACGGAAATTTCAAAGGCCGTGGTGACACAGAATACCGTTCCGCAGGTAGCCAGAACGGTTAGAATTGTGTTGATAATGATTTTTGGCAGGGAAAGGGTCATTTTGCCACCTCCCCGGGAATTCCGGTGGACAGCAAAATCTCACGGGAACGAAGCCGGGAGATGGGGCACCGCAAACCGGGCTTTTGTGCAAGCATTTGGGGCATGACTTCGTCAAGATGGCCCTGGTCTGCGAAAATGGTATTCTCTTTTCCTTGGGCGTCCAGCCAGTGAAGCTGCAATCCCGCATTATTTTGGTTCAGATAAATGATACACCAGGCCAGTTGATCCAGAGCAAGATCCCGACCACCGGCGTCCCCCGGCCAATCCAGCCAGATGGAGGCGATGCGTTCCATGGGCTCCAGGGTATCCCGAACCACGGTTTTGTCCAGTGAGGCGCTCTTTTTCCAGTGGACAGAGCGCAGAGTATCGCCCGCGCGGTATTCACGCAGGTCGTAGGGGTTGGATGCATCGGAGAAGGGCTTGGCCACCAGACTTGAGCTGCCGGCCCAGTCGGGGTGCTCCGGGGGCTCCACAGGGAAGGGAACTACGGTGACATAGACGGAATCCACCTTTTTCACGGGCATGGGGATCAGCCCCATGAGATCCATGATTTTCAGCCCCTTCAAGCTGCATCGGTACTGGCAGCAGTGAGAGGTGTCCAGGGGGAAGCCGTCGTAGACACTTTTGAGCTTTGTCTTTTTTGTCTGCCCCGTTACCACGCTGGTGGTTCGCATTTTGCCACGGACGCCGCCGGTGGCGAAAAGTCGGCTCTGCCGAAGGGTCAGAGTCACTTTTGCTTCGCCGCCGCGAATCACCTGATCCGGTACGGTCAGATATACCTGGGTAAACAGCGCCCCGGGCAGGCTGATAAACCAGGAGAAAAAGGGCAGGGCCAGGGCGATGAGCAGCAGCATGCCGGCAACATAGCCGGTATAGGCAATACGGAAAAGACAAAGGATCAGAAGCACCGCAATATAAATGATACGGTTTTTCAGCATGATTTCCTCACTTGAGTTTGGGGGCCGGGACCTTCCGCAGGATTCCGCTGCAGATATCCTGAGCCGTTTTCTGATCCTGCTCTGCCTGCCGGGTCAGCAGCAGACGGTGTGCCACGGTATCGGTGAAAATGAACTGTACGTCAGCGGGGATCACATAGTCTCTGCCCTGGACCCAGGCAACGGCTCTTGCCATGGATGCCAGTGCCACGGAAGCACGGGGAGATGCGCCCTGACGCAGATCGGGGTGATTTCTCGTAGCGGTAACGAGACGAACGATATACTTGAAGAGATCGTCGGAGGCATACACATTGGCAACCTGATCCTGAATGGCCATCAGAATGTTCTGGTCTGCCACAGCGGCGATATTGTCCAGGGGGTTGCAGGCCTGCTTTCTTCTCAGCAGCTCCAGCTCGCTTTCCGGTGCGGGATAGCCCATGGTCAGTCGAACCATGAAGCGGTCCATCTGAGAATCCGGCAGAAGCTGGGTGCCGGAGGAACCATAGGGGTTTTGGGCCGCAATGACCATAAAGGGACGAGGCAGGGGATGGGTGATGCCGTCTACCGTGACCTGACCCTCTTCCATGGCCTCCAGAAGGGCGGCCTGGGTACGGGAGGAGGCGCGGTTCAATTCGTCCGCAAGGAACAGGTTGCAGATAATGGCGCCCTCCTGATACTCCGTTGCGCCGGTATTCTTGTTAAAAACAGTGAAGCCGGTGACATCGGTGGGCATTACGTCCGGGGTAAACTGCATGCGCTTATAGTTGAGCTGAAGGGCGCGGGAAAAGGCCACTGCCAAAGTGGTCTTGCCAACACCGGGCTTATCCTCCAGCAGAAGATGGCCCCCGGCCAGCATGGTCAGGAAGGTTTTCAGGATCATATCATCTTTACCGACGATGGCACGGCGCACCTCGGTCAGTACTTTTTCGGCGTAATTCACGTTTTTTCCTCTTTTCTTGATAGGTGACAATATCATATCATAGCTGGCAAAACCATTCAAGTAGAAGGTTGCAAAAAAGTATCAAAAAATTACAAACGAATTCAGAGAACAATGGATTCTTTGCGTTAATTGTTGAAAAATATAAAGAAATATTGTATGATTGTGCATATTAAATAAAGTGCATACAGTGGAAATATGCTATAATACTTTAAAGAATTGCATTGAAGTGCTTCTGAAGAGGAGATGTGTAATATGAGCAGACTTACCATTATGTCCGCTTCCCGTGCCCAAACCACGGTGGAGGGACTTTATACAGATATGGAGCGACGCATCATTGCCAGTCCGCCCGGTATCTGTCCTTTGGATCTGACCTCGGCATTTTTAAAGCTATGTCGTGCCCAGACTTGCGGTAAATGTGTGCCCTGTCGTGTGGGCCTGACCCAGATCGCTAATATGATTTATGAGGTCCAGTCCCATCAGGCCACCATGGAAACTTTGGAGAAGATCCGCAATACCGCCAAGACCATCGAGGACTCTGCCGACTGCGCTCTGGGTGTGGAGACTGCCAGAATGATCCTGCGGTCTCTGGACGGCTGCTGGGACGACTATGTCTCCCATGTGCAGGAGCATCGCTGCTCCACCATCACCACCCAGTCCATTCCCTGTGTGGCAAACTGTCCCGCAGGCGTGGATATTCCCGGCTATGTGGCTCTGGTGGAGGCAGGACGGAATGCAGATGCCGTGCGGCTGATCCGCAAGGACAATCCGCTGCCTGTGGCCTGTGCCATGATCTGTGAACATCCCTGCGAAAGCCGTTGCCGCAGAACCCTGCTGGATGCGCCCATTAATATCCGTGGCCTGAAGCTGGCGGCGGTGAATTATGCCGGGAATGTTCCTGCTCCCAAATGTGCCGAATCCACAGGCAAGCGGGTAGCTATCATCGGCGGCGGCCCCTCCGGCCTTTCCGCTGCCTACTATCTCCAGCTTATGGGCCATCAGTGTACCATCTTTGAAAAGCGCAAGTATCTTGGCGGAATGCTCCGTTATGGCATTCCCAACTACCGACTGCCCCGGGAGCGGCTGCAGGAGGATATTGATTGCATCCTATCCACCGGCGTGGAAGCAAGAATGGAAACCGGCGTAGGCCGTGGTGAAGGCATGATCTCCATGGAAAAGCTACGTGGGGATTATGACGCCGTGTTTATCTCCATTGGTGCCCACGATGATAAGAAGCTGGGCATTCCCAACGAGGACGCCGAAGGCGTTCTGTCCGCTGTGGATATGATGGGCTGCATCGGTGACGGCATTATGCCAGATTTTAAGGGCAAGAAGGTCTGCGTCATCGGTGGCGGCAACGTGGCCATGGACTGCACTAGAAGCGCAATTCGCTGCGGTGCGGAGAAGGTCTCCATCGTCTATCGCCGTCGTCAGGTGGATATGACTGCCCTTACTGAAGAGATCACCGGCGCTCTGGAAGAGGGCGCTGAGATGCTGGATCTCCATGCACCCCATAGCATTGAGGTGGATGGTCAGGGCCGTGTGGTGGGCCTCTGGACGGAGCCCAAGCAGGTTGGCCTGATCCATAACCGTCGAGCAGACGTGATCTCCAATGGTCAGCCCCCTGAGTTGATCCCCTGCGACATTGTTGTGGTTGCCATTGGTCAGACCATCGAGACCCAGTACTTTGAGGAGGAGGGCATTCCCATTAAGCGGGGTGTCATCCAGGCCCAGGACTGGACTGCGGTAGAAAACGCTACCGGTGTCTTTGCGGGCGGTGACTGCGTCACTGGGCCCAAGACCTGCATCCGTGCCATTGCTGCCGGTAAGGTGGCAGCGGCCAATATCGACAATTATCTGGGCTACTACCACCATATTGCCGTGGACGTGGATATCCCCGAGGTGAGCCTGAGAGACCATAAATACTGCGGACGTATCAACACGACCGAACGCGCTGCCGCGGAACGGAAGGACAACTTTGAACTGATGGAAAAGGGCATGAGCCAGCGGGAGGCCCAGCAGGAAGCAAGTCGCTGCCTGCGGTGTGACCACTTTGGCTGCGGAATTTTCAAGGGAGGCAGAAGGAACGAATGGTAAATGTAACAGTCAACGGAAGACCCATATCTGTGCCGGAGGGCGGAACCATTCTGGAGGCCACAAAGCTGGCCGGATGTCCTGTGCCCACCCTGTGCTTTTTGAAGGATGTCAACGAGATCGGTGCATGTCGTGTCTGCGTGGTAGAACTGGAGGGTGCGGATCACCTGATCACCGCCTGCAATAATAAGTGTGTGGAGGGTATGGCCATCCGTACTAACTCCCAGAAGGTCCGTGAGGCAAGACGTACCAACATTGAGTTGATCCTGTCCCAGCACCGCACCAACTGTCCCACCTGTAACCGGGATGTTTCCTGCCAACTGAAAAAGGTGGCCCATTCCATCAATATGGATGACACCATGAATTATCGTCATGAGTTCCCGGAGGATGATTGGGACTATAGCTTCCCCCTGATTCGGAATGAGAGCAAGTGCATCAAATGTATGCGGTGCGTCTCCTTCTGCGAAAAGGTCCAGACCCTAGGTGTCTGGGATATGGTGGGAACCGGCTCCCATACCACTGTGGGCGTTTCCGGGGCAAGAAATATCCGTAATGCGGACTGTGCCCTGTGCGGGCAGTGCATTACCCACTGTCCCGTGGCGGCGCTGCATGTCCGGGATGATACAAAGGCCCTCTTTGGACTCAATGGAGCCCTGAACGATCCCAACAAGATCGTTGTGGCACAGGTCGCTCCCGCGGTTCGTACCGCATGGGGAGAGCGGTTCGGAATTTCTCCAGAAGTCGCCACCGAGAAGCGTTTGGTAACTGCGCTGAAGCGCATTGGCGTGGATTATGTGTTTGATACCAATTTCACCGCGGATTTGACCATTATGGAGGAGGGCACTGAGTTCCTCCAGCGGATGCAGGATGGCAAGGAGCATAAATACCCCATGTTTACATCCTGCTGCCCCGGTTGGGTGCGGTTCCTCAAGTCCCAGTATCCAGACATGGTGCAGGAGCTTTCCACCTGTAAATCCCCCCAGCAGATGTTTGGTGCAGTGACAAAGACCTATTTTGCAAAAAAGATCGGCGTGGACCCCAAGAATATCGTCTGCGTTTCCATTATGCCCTGTCTGGCAAAGAAGGCAGAGCTGGATATTCCCAATATCAACGATGCGGGATTGGGCAAGGATGTGGATTACTCCTTGACTACCAGAGAAATGTGCCGCATGATCAGTGCGGACCAGATCGACATCCCCATGCTGCCTGAGACGGATTTCGATTCCCCCTTGGGAACCGGAACCGGTGCTGCAGTGATCTTCGGTGCCACCGGCGGTGTTATGGAGGCAGCCCTCCGTACCTGTACTTACATTCTTACCGGCGAGAATCCCGACCCAGATAAGAGCTTCCTGGGCACCCGTGGTGTGGATGGCTGGAAGGAAGCCGAGTATGATGTGGCAGGCGTGAAGGTTCGTACCGCTGTGGTCAGCGGCCTGGGCAATGCCAGAAAGCTGATCCGTGCCCTGCGCCGTGGAGAGGTCTCCTACGATTTTGTGGAGGTTATGGCCTGTCCCGGCGGCTGTGTAGGCGGCGGCGGTCAGCCCATCCATTACAACGAGGAATGGGCAGAGCGGCGCGGACAGGTGCTATATGCCTACGACGCAAAGAACCCTATGCGGTTCTCCCATGAGAACCCGGAGGTTCAGGCGCTGTATACAGAGTACCTAGGTGAGCCCTGCGGTCATATTTCCCATGAGCTGCTGCACACCGACCATAACGGTTGGGAGATGCCGAAGGCTCTGAATTATGATGACGATGTATATGTGATCAGAAGATAACTTTTTAAGGACGCCTCACAAACGTGGGGCGTCGCATTTTATGCTTTTGGTTTCCGAATTTTCCATGGGCGGGAGGTAGTAGGATCACAAGAGACTGTCAGTGATAACGAACCGGTGTGATAACAGGAGGCCTACTCCCAGAATTATCCCATTTGTGCGTAGGGGCAAGAATTGGCACACCCCACATAAGGGTATCTAAATTCTTCTTTATTTCCCGGCAGGATTGTCCTGCCGGGATTTGCGTTTATGCAGATTTGTTTTGAACTGATGTTGTTTCTCCGATGCAACCGATTCCATTGTAGTAGATTTCGATTGTCTGTGGAGAATATCGGCTGCCACGATGTTCTTTCTCGTGAACCACGATCTTCTCAATAAACAGCTGCAGGATTTCGGTTGTAAGTTCCGTGATGTCGGTATAACGTTTCGCTTTGTGGATGAAGACTTCCGCACCGGAATCTACATGATTGGATTCCCTAAGTTGAGCTTCCTTTTTCGGAATCTCGGATTCCAGTTTTGCCTGTTCCTCCGTGTAGGATGCGGACAGTCTTTGAAACTGCTGGGTGGTAATCCGGTTCATAACACTATCCTCATACAATCTCATGAATATTGCATCCAGTTCCTTCATTCGATTCCTCATGGACAGCAGCTCGGCTTCCAGAACTGCTTTTTCGCCGTTGATTTCAGCGTATTGCTTCTGCCGGATATAATCCGCAAATGCTTCGCTATGCTCTCTGGCATATTCCGTTACCTGACGGATATCTTCCAGAACCACATCTTCCAGAACACACTCCCGGATGAAGTGACCGGTACAGGGATTGCCTTTCTTCTGTCGTGCGGAGCTGCAGGTAAAACTGTTCTGGCAGGCGTTATTTTTCCCTCTGTGGAAGGTGAGATTCTTACCGCAATCAGCACATTTCAGCAAGCCTGCAAATATGCTTTTTTCATAGGTCTTGGTTCGACGACGTTTGTTCTGTCGGATCCTTTGGACGATTTCCCAGGTCTCTCGATCAATGATGGCCTCATGGGTATTCTCATGGACAATGCACTCCTCACGGGGATGTTTTGTTCTGCGCTTATCCTTATAGGAACGGGTGGATCGCATCATATTGATGGTATTACCAATATAGACCTCATTCTCCAGCATGAATATAACAGTATCCTGAGACCAGAGTGTGGGATACTGAAAATCCAGACAAGAATGTTTCACACCGTTTTTTCGGAAGCCATACATGGCAGGACATAGAATATTCTCTTCAGTCAGAGTTCTGGCAATCTGAGATGGTCCAAGACCGGATGCACACATGGAGAATATCCGTTTCACTACGGCAGCCGCTTCATCATCCACCAGTAGCTTGCCCTTGTTCATGGGATCTTTCATGTATCCGTATGGAGCCCGACAGGCAACCCTTTCTCCACGTTCTGCTTTGGCTTTCAGAACTGCCCGAACCTTCCGGCTGGAGTCTCTGACATACCATTCATTGAACAGATTCTTAAATGGCATCAGGTCATTACTTTCAGAAGAATCCGTATCCACACCATCGTTGATGGCAATATACCGGACACCGAACTGGGGGAAGCGTTCCTCAATGTACAAGCCTGTATGTAATTGGTTTCTGCCCAGTCTGGACAGGTCTTTGGTGATGATGGTGGAGATCTCACCGTTTTCCATATCCGTGATCATCCGCTGGAAATCGGGGCGATTGAAATTCGCCCCGGAGTATCCATCGTCCACATAGAATTCCGGATTCTGAAATCCATGATCTTTTGCATACTGCATCAGGATCGCCTTCTGATTCTGTATGCTGTTGGAATCGCCCTGATTGCCGTCGTCCTGACTGAGACGGCAGTACAGGGCGGTTTTCTTATGGTTTGACTTTGTCATAAATCCTCCTTTTCCGTCAAACCGCTTGGGAGTTTTTCGTATGTTAACTCTTCGTGCCTATATTGTAAAGTCTTATTTAAGCCAATTTCTTTTTCATTTCCATATCGATCAGACTTTTCAGTTTCTCCTCGGCGGTATGTGTTGCATCCTTCGGGAAGAAGGATCGTACTTTGATCTCCTGACCATGGGAGATCTGTATTCGCTCTACAACATCGTAACGCTGGGTGGTTTTGCTCACCTCCTTATTTCGCGGTCTGTGGCCGTTTGTGGCCTTTTCTCAATTTGCGGATCGTGATGCGACTCCCGGTCTCATTTCCCGGTTCTGGGGCAGTGTCGGCCTGTTGTGGCAAATATGATCGGTTCCATCATTTCCGACACTTTTCCAGTGGGAGTCACATGATAGCTCTGAAGGGGGCAGAAGTCAACCCTCTGCTCCGGGTGCAGATCAGACAAAGATTTACGGAGAAGATTGTCTATTTCACCCTCATCTGCGCAATAAGGCACTTTTGTTAAACTGCTGTTTTATTGAATTATGAACCACCTTGTGGTAAAATAAGGTCATCGAGCTTAGAAAGGAGTTGATGTGCTATGAAACGCATTCGTTACACACCTAGGAGGGTCACAACTCTGTAATCCTCCGCCGCTACATGGAGGTATTATGAATACTCGAATTACACTAAAAGCAATGGAGAAGAAGGATATCCCATTTTTGTCGGAACTATTGAACTTACCGCTAATCCGACAAACGCTCCATATGGGAGCAACCACAGTTCAGGATTGGGACGCTGCATTTGCAGAATGGGAGTCTGACCCAGATGAAGAAAACTATATCATTTGGTTAGGCGAAGTTCCTGTTGGCTGGCTTTCGGTCAATGGCCTGATGGACGGTAAAACCGCATGGATCAAGGAACTGGTGCTTCATCCCCAGTATCATGGCCAAGGAATTGGAACCATTGCATTGGACATCATTTCGGTAGTTCTTGGGTCCTGGAATTACCACAAAATACTTCTGCATACGGATTATGATAATACTCCGGCGCAAAAGTGCTATGAAAAGAATGGATTTTGCCAGGTCGATTATGAGCCGAACAGAAAGGTTATGACCTACAAAAAGGCTATTCAGCCCCTTGAGATTATTTCTTATCTACAAGATCCTTCTCCAAAACTGCGAGAACAACTACGGGATTGCGATTGGCGTGCAGGACATTTCCTGCATGGAATATTATCTACTGAAGGTATGGAACGGACATTCGGCTCCTTTGTGGAAATCTATATGTTGATACAAGGAGACAAATTGATTGGATTTATGACCCTCTCCGAAAAAGAGGACTGTATCGTCATAGAGGATGCGCCAAAACCATGGCTGGGATTTCTCTGTATTATGCCGCAGTATCGAAATCATCGGCTCTGTTCCTTGCTGTTGGAACATGGCAGAAATGCCGCCGGTGCAATGGGCTATGAATATGTTTGGCTCACCACAGACCATATCGGATTGTATGAGAAGTTTGGCTTCACACATATTCGGACAGTCAGTGACCGAAGCGGAAACCCGAGCAAGGTATATATAAAAAGCACCTAATTTAAGGCGGCGTTGCAGCCACTGAAACGGAGGAATCCCCATGAATACCATGTATGAAAAAACACGCAGATTCCTATATCGCAATGCCAGACCGCTGGATATTGCCAGATGGCAGTATCATTTTGAAAATGGCAGCAAAGAAGCTGTATTGACCGCCCTGTCCTGTTATCAAAATGAGGATGGCGGATTTGGTCATGCTTTGGAGGAAGATGCCTGGAATCCAAATTCCTCTCCCATCCAGACATGGGTTGCTACCGAGATCCTCCGGGAGATCGAATTCACAGATGCCAGTCATCCCATCATTCAGGGGATTTTGAGGTATTTGGCAAGCGGACAAGATTTTAGCGGTCACTTCTGGTATAACACCGTACTCAGCAACAACGATTATCCCCATGCCATGTGGTGGCATACGGAAAGCGTAAGTACCTGTCACACAAATTACAACCCTTCCGCTTGCCTTATTGGTTTTGTGATCCGTTATGCTGACAAGGACAGTGATTTGTACGCTTTGGGATGCAGACTTGCGAAGGAAGCTTATGACGATATCATGTCTGAAAGCCAGAACAACGATATGCACGGAATTGCGTGCTATATCCGGCTGATGGATTATTGCCGTGCTGCTGGGGTGAAAGACGTTATTGATCTCAATGCCCTTGAGAAGCGTCTTCGTGAATTGGTTCAGAAATGCATTACCCAGGACAAGGTCAAATGGGAGAATGGCTATGTCTGCCGTCCCTCTCAGTTTTTCAATAACAGGGACAGTGTTTTCTATCAGGATAGCCGCGAAATTGCAGAGTACGAATGTGAGTTTATCAAGCGTACGCAAGGTGATGACGGTAGCTGGAATATCACCTGGTGCTGGCGCGATTTCCCCAATGAATGGGCTATCAGCAAAAACTGGTGGAAAGGAACCGTTGCTGTCCAGAACATGATTTATCTCAAAAACTTCGGCGCAATATAAACCATTTTCAGACACAGTTTGTTTTCAGACTACAGACTTGACTTCTCTGGAATCATATTGTAACATCACACACCCTCCCGGGATGGCATCCGGGAGGGTGTTATTGCCGTGTGCTTTGACAATTGCATATGCCACCAACCGGATACTGCTCGGTTACCTGAAGGGAATCAGGGATGCAGGCTATGACCGCAACAGCGCGAGCCGCCAAGAGCAGCAAATACGGCACGGAATACCGCGCCAGGAACTGGGTTGGATAAAACGGACTGTCCGGGATAGATGGAAACCGCTTTTGACAATATTGTCGAAACCGGGTTTGTTGAATTCAGCAAACCCGCTTGGAACACAACTGTGTGGGAACGGCCCTTTTGGCCGCATTTCTGCATCCACTATGGCATCACTATGAAGCTATGTGCTGTCTGTATATGGGGCTGACATATTTAGCATAGTCCAGATGAAATGCAGCGTTATGAGAAAACCGCTTTTGTCGAATTCGTCAAAAGCGGTGCCGAACCCAGTTTCGGGGAAAAGTGGAGTTCCGGCAAAGTTGCCAAAAGTCCAAACTTTCCGGCGAATTCACCGAAAGGTTATGATACCGGCGTTTTTCAGGTGTCTACGTATGCGCCTACGCCATTATAAAAAATACAATTCAGCGTAGATAGACGCATGCATAGACACCTACTGCAATGAACAGAATGGATAGTGCGAAAAAAGGCCAAACATATAACCCAGGTGTCAGCTGGCACCTGCCGATTAATAATACTCCAAAAAGTGGCACCTGTTGGCACCACTTCCCCGAAAGAAAATGATTGTTTTTTCGGATCTTTTGCAGTCTATCGACTGGCAAGCATACCATTTGTCACACAAATGAATATTTTGGGGATACCCCAGTCCCCGTATGCCGCTGACAGCGGAGAGAAAGGAGAATTACAACCAACAACAAAGACACATTCCTGTCCGTTCGGCTGAAGCCGGAGGACCAAAGAAAGCTCAGACAGCTCACAGAACAGTCAGGACTCAGGTCGAGCACCATTATCCGAAAGCTGATTCATGGTACGGAGATCAAACCCCGGAGACCGGAAGGGCTGAAGGAACTGGCTCTGGCCATCAACCGGGAGGGCAGAAACATCAACCAGATTGCAAGAGCTGCCAATTCCGGAATCCTGACAGAAAATGATGTTGCGGAGCTGATGCTGCGGCAGGCAAAGATTGAGGAACTGCTGTGGAAGGTGGTGAATTCCTAATGGCTATCACTAAAATACTGGCCAGAAATGGCGGTCTGAAAAATGCCATCAATTACGTCATGAACGGTGATAAGACCGAGGAACAGCTTCTGGTAACAACCCAGATCTGTTCCCAATCCACCGCCTATGAGGACATGATGGCAACCAAACAGTTGCATGGCAAGGAAGGCGGAACCCAGTGCTATCACCTGATACAGTCTTTCAAGCCGGGAGAGGCATCACCGGAACAGGCACTGGAGATCGCCCAGGAACTGGTGCAGGAGGTCGTTCCCGACCATGAAGCGGTTATCGGTGTCCATGTGGATCGAGAACACATCCATGCTCACATTGTATTCAATTCCGTGGCATGGACATCGGGAGAGAAGTATAACAGTACCCGGGAAAGCTACTATGCCATCCGAAAGGTCTCCGACAGGCTCTGTCAGGAACATGGGCTGTCTGTACTACCGGAACAGAACCAAGGTCGAAGCTCCCATTACGCAGAGTGGCTTCGACAGCAGAAGGGCTATCCCACCTACCGTTCCATGCTGGAAGCAGACCTGAGAATCGCTATGGAGGATGCCAACGATCTTGGGCACTTTTATATGATCATGGAGAGCATGGGCTATGAAATCAAACACGGAGATCGGCTGGGATTTCGGTTCAAGGGGCAAGAACAATTCTACTACCCGGAACGGCAGAATCCCCAGTATTCCGAAAAGGGCGTCCGGGATTTTATCAACAGAAATCTTCTGGACATAGAAGCCGGACTGAAACCGGCCTATATTATCCGGCAACCATATATTCCGTATCAGAAGAAACCCAAAGTAAAGCACACCGGATTCATGGCGCTGGTATATTACTACATGTATCTGCTGGATGCATAGAGAAACAGCAGTACCCGCCCAGAATAACCTATGAACACCGGAAAGCCCTCATGGAATTCGAGGAAATCAAAGCCCAGTTTAAATTCCTGCGGGATCATGATATTGAGACCCAAGGGGATATGGATGCATGTATTGCGGAATGCAAAGAGAAACTGGAACCCCTTACAAAACAGCGTACCATCCTGAATGTGCGGAAGAAAAAGTACCGGGAAATATTCAATGCCCTGGCCACAGAACAGGAACTTGCACTTCCAGCGAAACTCTATGAGGATGGCAATAAGGATTTCCTTCAGGAAGCCTTGGAATATAGGGGTGCGGTAAAGCTGCTGGATTCCTGCGGTATCCCCAGAGAACAGCTCCAGACAGAAAAAGCTGCCCTATACAAAGATCTGGCGGAACTCAATTATGAGATCCGCCAGATCAGGAAAGATATAAAAATGTGTGAGAAGATTCAGACCAGAGTCCCGGCAATTGAGAAAACACTCAATAGAGTCGATCCGGAACCCCAGAAAAAACGGCAGAAACAGCGGGAGCGTTAAAATTGCTCCCGTTGATGATCTAAATCAAGAGTATGTATTCATTTTTCCTTAAATTAAGCGCACCCTTGTTAAATCAAACGCTTATTATCACAAATTATCTCTGTCATAATTATTTGCCTCCGTTACTCTCAGGCGCAGATTTTACACCCTCAAGAATTTTCTTTGTGATCTCGCCTTGTATTTCGGGGGAGTTGAAGGCTCCCCCGAGCATACCATTAAAAAGCCCAGTCATTATATTACCGGCCGCATTGTATTTGGCGGTATTTTCAAGTTCGCTTTCCTTGCGAATAAGTTCGTTTTCATGTTCTTTTTGCATAATTTCAAGTTTATGCTGATGATCTTTTTCTTTCGATTCCATTTCAAGGCGATGTTGCTCTCGAATGGCGTCAATATCAATCTTGTGTTGTTCCATAAGCTTTTCAATTTCATGCTCGTTTGCCAACTGTAGTTTCTTTGTCTCTGATTTTGCTTGGCTCTTAGCAAGGATGAAACTGAGAATGCCACTAATAATTGCGGGAACACACGCAATAAGCAATGTTTTAAGTGTTTCCATAACGTGTTTCCTTTCTTGGTATTTGGTTATCATTCAATGGATTGGTGTGTCACAGTCGATTTGATTGCTACTATCAGCGGAGCCGTTTTTATATTACGGTTTTTTCTCTATACCATGTTGGCACTGGATTCTTCATATTATCGTACCAGTACAGCACATCCTTTGCCTGGTCGATCATGGTTTTGATTTCTCCTTCTCCAAAAGGAATTGCCCATGGTACAGAGGACAGCATATTGCTGCTAATATACAGAGCTAGCAACTTCCAAAATTCCATGGGAACTGTTCCATCGAAATAGCCATCTACCATCCCGGATGCAAAAGCAGGGGCACATTGGGCCGACCATACAATACGGTTGATTTCCTCCCAGGGATCACCGAAATCATAGCGGTCAAAGTCAATGACGACCAGCTTATCTTGTGAGATCATCATATTTCCAACATGGTAATCTCCGTGCTGATAACACTGAGGACGGTTTTTTAGTAAATAACGATTGGCCTCTATGTAGTCAATCAGATATTCTGCACCCTCGAATTTGATGGGACAGTCCCGATACATCTGGATCTTCCGATCCATTTTGTGATTAAATCGTGGCTCCCAGTCGGGTTGATCTGCCGGAGCTGGAATGGTATGAATTTGCTTTAGGATCACACCAGCATCATAACCAAATTTATATTGCTTTTCTTTCGGAAGGGTAGCGATCACATCCTCAGCATCCTCGCCGTCAATCCATGTCTGGATTATATAGATACCTTCTTCGCACTCACCGATTTCTACGGGCAAACACATAGGAATTCCCAATTCAGCGCACTTCTGTTGCATACGGAACATATCCTGGTGTTTATCACTCTTTTCCTTGGGCGTAATCCGAAGAAGATATTTTGTTCCATCTGCGGTTTTTGCACAGTATTTTTTATCGCCAGACCAGCCTTTATCAATGAACTGCTTGTCTACAAGTTTCGAATATATCATACCTAAGTCACCTCTTGTTGGAGTTGCAAACCATATTCTAATCCACCACTTTCCTGGCTTTCAAGACAAATGATAGCGGAAACTTCCTTGCTTTGATTGGAGCATAATAGTTAGACCGAAAGGCGCCTTCCCGTTCAAGGGTATCTTGATCCGTTTCTTCAATCAATTGCTCAACCATAAGGCCTGCCTTGGCAAGGGCGTTTATATAATCAGACAGTCTCCTATTATACAAGGTTACCGGATTACCGCCTTTTTCAAAGGAGAATGGTTCTTTCTCGAAATAGCTTCCACTGAAAATGACCTGATCATCCTCTACGTCTACGCAATGCATAAACGGATGATCCCAGCTAAACACCAAAATGCCGTCCTTTTTCAAATAAGATGCCATCAAACTGACCGTTTTCTCCATATCAACGGTCCAACCAATCGCATAAACAGAATACACAATATCAAAGTATCCTGTGGGAATCCCCGGATTCTCCTCCATAGGTGAAACAAAGAGATTTGGGTTGTAACCGCTTTCGGTCAGAAACATTTGGGCATTCTCAATCTGTTTCGTAGAAATGTCCAGACCCCATAACTCAGAAGCGCCATGATCACCGTGGTATTTCAGCGAGTGCCCACTACCGCAACCGATGTCCAAAACACGCTTCCCATCTATCTCGCCAAACAGCCCCAGATGATCCTCGTTGGGGATCATTACGCCATATGCAGGCAATGCGGTTGTTCCAAACCAATCGTCTGCAATTGCATCCCAAGAGGCCTTGTTTTGCGACAAAATCTTATTTTTCATATACTATTCATCCCTTCTATGCTTTGGGGCGCAACAAGATAAATAACGAGAATCGCATTCTCGACGCAACATAATCGCCGTGTTTTTCAATGGATTCCGTAATATCGTGTATAAATGCATCCTGTTTTTCCGTTGGAAGCGATTCGAATTTTTCCATATACGACGGGGTTGACTTCATGGCGAGAAGATACTGCAGTGCAGAGTTGCGCAGTTCCACTTCAAGATATTTGCTATAGACAAGATCAAACAACGGCGTACTTTGAATTTCCTGTTCTCTGTTCTGTAGCTGGGCATTTTGCGCACTGGACACAACACCAAGATATTCTGTTATAATGGCATCCAACGCTATATCCAGTTCAGTGTTTTCGGAAGGCAAGGGATCGTACCAAAGAAGAACCAGAAAACCGTCCTCAGTCAAGAGGTCATGGCATTTAGAGAATTTTGTCTTGGGATCAAACCAATGGAAAGCCTGTGCGCTTACAACCAGAGGATACCGTACCTTGGAATCCCAATCTTCAAAGGAACTGACGTAAATCCGCAGCGCATCAGAATTACTCTTTTGCCGAAGGATCTGGGCCATATTCTTTTCCAGTTCAACGGCATCAACACAAATACCTCTGTCCAGAAAGGCTTTTGTTGCTTTTCCGGTTCCTGCGCCCAACTCCTGGACGCGCTGCCCAGGGCAGATGTCGGTTTCACGAATGATGTCATCCAACAGTTCATTCGGATATTCCGGTCGGATCGCGTCATAGATTTGTGCAATGTTTTCATATGGGGACAAAATGTTTTCCACAGCAAACTCCTTTTATCGCAAGGTGGACGGGTTATCCTTCAATTTTACCAAAATACAGTTCATACGTCAAATTCCGTGCAAAAGCATTTTGCCATTGAACTGACAAGAAATGCACAGATATTATATTGTTCCGATAAGCGCAAAAACTTGTTGCTATTATTCCGATAGGACGTAAAATAAGCAGGAAGGCTGACATCTGAACGGTAACGCTGTTGGTGGGCGCATTAGCATACTGTCGCTCTGAGAATCTGGTTGGATATTTCCTTAAAGCGCGGATACGCCGGCACCCTGATTGGTGCCGGCGTTATAACCGTTATCTGCTTACGATCAATCAATCCCCTTATATCCATTCTTTTCGGCATGCCCCAACAAATAAAGGAACGCAAAGGCAGGGATGCGAAGCATGTCCTTTCCGGTCTTGGTGTTATGAACGCCAAAATCAGAGGCGGTTTTCGTAACAACAATAGCTGCAGATGCCTCATTGCACAGTTCTGAAATGGCATCATCGTCAGAGATCGGTGCGCCTTCACGATACTTGACTTCGATAAGAATGTTGGTTGCGTTGTGATAATCCACGACAATATCGATCTCTTTATTCTTTTTGCCGCCACGGAAATAGCCAACAGAAGTAGCCT
>CAZEPQ010000012.1:0-22757 GCA_964514175.1 uncultured Oscillospiraceae bacterium | reverse complement strand
AGGGCCTTGGAGGTTTCCGCGTTTTCAAACTCCGCCGTAAAGACGTCGGCAAAGTAGTTCTGGGATACGGACTGTACCCAGTCAAGATTATAGGAAATACGGGATCCGTCCGCATCCGTATCATCCAGCCACAGGGAGTTGGAGATCTTCAACAGGTTGACCTCGTTGTCTGCGTAGTTTACACGATAGAGCTTGCTGGATTCCTCTGCCAGAGTGTCCAGATCGCTCATACCCAGAAGGCTCAGAAGCTGGTCTCTGGTCTCACCCTCCGCGCCGCTGGCCAGAATGGCAAGGGCCTGATAAAGACTCAGGGGAGAGTAGCAGCCGCTTGTTGCGCTGTCCTTCAATACTGCCGAGGCGGTCTTGTAGGAGAAGGCATTCATGGCGTAGGCGGTTTCCTCCGTCACCTGATTTTCCTTCCAGACAAGGCTGAGAGCTTCATAGTCGTCATGTGAGATGGAATCGGGATAGACCGCGTTGGCAAGGCCCCATACACCCTCGCTCACGTTGCCCGGAGCTTCCTCTTCCGTTGCAGCGGCTTCTTCCACGATGGCGCCGGGTTCTTCTGCGGGAGCTTCTTCAGCAGGCGCGCTTTCTGCGAGAGCTTCTCCCGCAGCGGCAGATTCCGCAGTTGTGTCGGTGGAGGCAAGTCCCGGACCGCTGGTAATCATGTACTTGACGCCGGTGGTTATGACCGCCAGTGCAAGCACAGCGGCCAGAATGGCGGGTACCGCCTTGGGCCAGATGGACTTTTTCTTGGGCCGTTTCCGGGAGTCCATGACGAATTGATCGTCCACATTGCCAATGTAGTTCAAAAGATCAAAATTTGTCATACTGCCACACCTTCTTTCTCCAGAAGGGCTCTGAGCTGCTTCCTGAGACGGAACAGCATGGAGGTGACTTTACTTTCACTCATGTGATACACATTGGCGATCTCAGCAATGGATGCCATATGCCAGTAGCGGCGCATGAAGATGTTCCGCTGGGTCTCAGGCAGGTCGGCTAAAAACTGATTCAGCACCCGTGTAACTTCCTTTGATTCCACCGCCACGTCAGCCCCCGGATCACCGGAGACGCAATAGCTCAGTTCCGCCAGCACCAGAGGCGTTTCTCCGCCGCCCCGCTTTTCTGCGGTGAGCCTGCGGTAACGGGTCAGGGCCAAATTTCGCGTGATCTTACCCAGCCATGCCCGGAATACCTGAGGCCGCTGGGGGGGGATATTGTTCCAAACTGTTAAATAGGTGTCGGATACGCATTCTTCCGTCTCTTCCTTAACATTCAGGATGCGGTGGGCAATGCCCCGGCACCAGCTGCCGTATTTTTGATGTGTGGCAGCGATGGCCTGTTCATTTCGCTTCCAATACAGGGCATAAATCTCCTGATCTTCCATAGCAGCACCTTCCTTTCAAATAGGCCTTCACTAATAAGACGCAAAAAATGGGGAAATATTGCATGTAATTTAAAAAATTTCTGCAAATATTTAAAAATCTTATTCTACTTTTGTCTCCAGTTTGCGGAAATAGTGGTAAAGGGGCTCCAAAGTGCGGAAATTGTCAGCCAGTATCTTGGGTAGGTCGGGGGAGAAGAGGGCGTCTCCCGCAGGAATGGTCTGTTCGTAGAAGCAATTCTTCATCTGATACCAGGGAAGCAGATCCTCCCGTTCGCCGGGCTTGGGACGCTTATAGAGGGTGGAACGGTTTTGAAAACGGCCCGTGGCTTCGATTTTCTCCACCATTTCCAGGAAGGGCTTGGGATCCTCCAGCAGCTGCTTCCGATGGGCTGTCATCAATGCGGCCTTGGGGGAATAGAAGATGAAACCGGTGCTGCCGCCCTCCGGCTCGATCTGAAAATACATGGAGGGATGCTCGCTCCAGAATACATTATCCTCCCGGATGCAGAACCACAGGTGTTCCTTATAGGGGATACCGTTGGAGTAACGTACATCCCGATAGATCCGGGCGGTCTTTAGGATAGTGCCCTCCAGGGAATATTCCTCTCGGACTGCATCAGCCAGCTCCAGCATGGGCTTATAGAGATGGTCCTCATATTCCTTCTTGTGCTCCTTAAACCATTCCCGGTCATTGTTAAACCGAATGCCCCAAAGGAAATCAATGGTTTCGGGGGAAAAGCCTTTAAACATAGCGCACCTTCTCATCCAGGGATTTTCTCTTGGGTGCGGCAGGGTCCTGGGCGGGATAGCCCAGTGTTACCACGGCGGTGACATACTGATCCTCCGGCACGCTGAGCAGGGCAGGAACTTTGTCCTCGTCATAAATGCCCATGATGCAGGTGCCAAGGCCTAAGTCCCGGGCTGCAAGGCATAGGGTCTGACAGGCGATTCCCGCGTCGAACATTTCCCAGCGGTCTTCCTTTTTTGTGGAGTAGCTTCCGTCACGCTCATAGCCGCAGCGCCCTATTTTTGTGGTCATTACCACGATCACCGGGGCGGTGGAGGCGGTATTTGCGTTGAAGGGAGGCAGGGCCTCCAAAAGAGCCTGCTTCATCTCGGGGCTTTGTACCACGATATAATTTGCTGTCTGGGTATTCTTCCAAGAGGGGGCCATAAGGGCGGCGGAAAGAACCTGTTCCAGAACTTCTTTTTCTATTGGCTGGTCGGCGTAAGCACGGATGCTTCTTCTTGTATAGATGGTTTCCATAGTTTCCATATATTCACGTCCTTTTTTGAAAAAGGGGAGCGACCTCAGCCGCTCCCCCAGAAAGTTTGATTATTCGACTGTTACGGATTTTGCCAGGTTTCTGGGCTTGTCGATATCGCAGCCGCGGTAAAGAGATACAAAATAAGAGAACAACTGCAGGGGAATGACACTGAGAGAGGGCTGGAGAATGGGCTCCGTCACAGGCACGCAGATGTGGCAGTCAGAGGCGTCACGAAGGCCGCCGCAAAGGGCGTCGGTGGTGACGGTGAATACCTTGGCACCACGGGCCTTGGTTTCCTTCACGTTACTCATGGTCTTATCAAAGAGGGCGGGGCTGGTGGCAACCGCTACCACCAAGGTGCCGTCCTCGATGAGGGAGATGGGGCCGTGCTTGAGCTCGCCGGCAGCGTAGGCCTCGGAGTGGATGTAAGCAATCTCCTTCAGCTTCAGGCTGCCCTCGAGACAGGTGGCGCTGTCCACATGGCGGCCGATGAAATAGCAGTCCTCGGCGGTGTGGAAGGCCTCAGCATATTCCTTGATTTTTTCCACGGTGTCTTCATTGAGGATTTCGGTGATTTGCTGGGGGATATTCTCAATGGCACGGAGCAGGTCAAAGTATTCTTCACGGGTAACGGTGCCCAGAACATCGGCAATATACAGAGCCAGAATGTCCACAATGGCAAGCTGGGTGGAATAGGCCTTGGTGGTGGCGACGGCGATCTCCGGGCCTGCCCAGGTGTAGATCACATCGTCGGCCTCCTTGGAAATGGAGGAACCGACCACGTTGACGATGGCCAGAGTCCGTGCGCCGCGGCGCTTGGCTTCACGGAGGGCTGCCAGGGTGTCGGCAGTCTCGCCGGACTGACTGATGATCAGCACTAGGGTGTTTTCATCACAGAGGGGATCGCAGTATCGGAACTCAGATGCCAGCATGGGCTCCACGGGCACACGGCACAGGTTTTCCAGCAAGTATTTGCCCACGCAGCCCACATAGTAGGCGCTGCCACAGGCTACCACATAGATCCGTTTCAGGTTCTTGAGGTACTTTGCATCCAGGGAAATGTCGTCCAGAACCACCTTGTTGTCACGAATTCTGGGGGAAATGGTCTTTGCAATGGCAGAGGGCTGCTCATAGATCTCCTTGAGCATGAAGTGGTCATAGCCGCCCTTTTCGGCGTCGGAGATGTCCCAGTCAATGTGCTCGGTGACCTTTTCAATGGGATTGCCCTCAATATCCACGAAGGAAGCCCCATCTTTTGTCATAACAACGATCTCGCCGTCGTCCAGATAAACCACGTCACGGGTATATCTCAGCACTGCGGTAACGTCAGAGGCTACCAGGCAGCAGTCTTTGCCCTTGCCGCAAATCAGGGGAGATGCCAGCTTGGCGGAAATAATGGTGTCAGGATCATCAGCGCACATGACCACCAGTGCGTAGCTGCCCTCGATCATATGAAGGGCCTGACGTACTGCCAGCAGCAGATCGCCACCATTTTCTCGATAGCAGTCTGCCACCAGATTGCAGGCAACCTCGGTGTCAGTCTCGGAACGGAAGGTGACACCCTTGTTCAGAAGCATCTGTTTCAGAGGCACATAGTTCTCGATGATGCCATTGTGGACCACACAGATCTTTCCATCGTGGGAAAGGTGGGGATGGGCGTTATAATCAGAGGGGGCACCATGGGTTGCCCAGCGAGTATGGCCAATGCCAAGGGTGCCGGGATTCTTCTTGCCGCCCTCGGTAGCTTCCACGAGGTTGGAAAGGCGACCCTGTTTTTTTGTCAGAAGCAGTTTGCCCTGGTCGTATGTGCAGATTCCGGTGGAATCATAGCCTCTGTATTCAAGCTTTGCCAGACCGTCCAGCAGGACGGGAGCGGCGGGGATATTGCCCGCAAATCCAACAATACCACACATAAAATATAGTCTCCTTCTGCGGCCCATTTGACCGCTATATATTAAAATTGATATAAATCGGCATAGTATTGAATTATTATACTCTGAAACGACTTAAAAATCAAGGTAAATGCCGAAAATGGGAATAGTTTTTCTGTGTTTTATGGCAATTGTATTGTAACGGGAAATATGTTAATATATTTATATCTTGACATGTAAGGATGTGCTTTACATATGGAATTTGATTTTACAACATTGAATACCGGCGGATGTGTTCACCCTTTCGTGGCGGAAAAGGGCGTCACGGATCCCAATATCATTAGTTTTTCCGTTGCGGAAATGCGGCTTGATCTGGCACCCGCAATTGTGGAGGGAATGCATCGGTGTGTGGACATCGGCTGCTTTGGCTATGCGCCTCCCCAGAAGGAGCGGTATGACAGCGCCGTAACGGACTGGATGAAGCGCCGCCACAATTGGGATGTGGATTTGAAGTGGGCCGTTCAGACCAGCGGTGTCGTTACCGCCATGGGTGTGGCCATTCGTGCCCTGACGGAGCCGGGGGACGGTGTCATCATCCAGACGCCGGTTTATCCGCCCTTTGCTGGAACCGTAAAGAGTAACGGCAGAACCCTCGTCGAAAATCCCCTGATTTGTGACAATGGTGTATATACCATGGATTTTGCAGATTTGGAGGAAAAGGCTAAAAACGCGAAGCTGCTGATGCTTTGCTCTCCCCACAATCCTGTGGGCCGTGTGTGGACGGAGGAGGAGCTTCGCAGGTTGGGTGATATCTGCCTGAAAAATGACCTGTATGTGGTTTCCGATGAGATCCACTTTGACCTGGATTATACCGGTGGTCACAAGGTACTCCTGCAAGTGATGCCGGAACTGACGGATAAAGCCATTATATGCACTGCCCCCAGCAAGACGTTCAATCTGGCAGGCAACGCTCAGAGCAACATCTTTATTCCCAATGAGGCTGTTCGGAAGAAGTTTGAGGCGGACCTTGGTCTCCATTGCGGCCATTATCTGGGTACCTTCGCCTATGCCTCCACCACGGCGGCCTATGAAGGGGGAGAGGAGTGGCTGGACAATCTGCTGCTGCACCTGCTGAAAAACCGTTCCGTGCTGGATGAGGGACTGAAGGAGATCATTCCCGGTGCTGTGTTGTCCCCGTTGGAGGGAACCTATCTTCAGTGGATCGACTTAAGCTGTTTGGGACTTTCTCAGCAGGAACTGATGGACAAGCTGGACCAGGCAAAGGTGTTTGTCAACGATGGCGCTACCTTCGGCACCGGCGGTGAGGGCCATGTTCGTTTTAATCTGGCTTGCCCCACCGCTTGTATTGAGGATGCTTTGAAGCGGCTGAAAAAGGTATTTTAAACATCAAAAATAACGCACCTGCCCGTCATGTATAATCATGTGGGGCAGGTGTATATTTTTGTAATATTTTTTGCAAAAAGGGTTGCATAATGAATTATTATCTGCTATACTTTTGTACAGCAAAGTATAAAAACGGCAAAGCGCGAAAGCGCTGACGCTATCATAAGGAGAGTTAAACCATGAAAAGTAAGAAACTAATTTCGATGCTCCTAGTGCTGTGCATGATGCTGGCTATGCTGGCAGGCTGCGGCACTGAGACTGCCGCCAGCGCTGCATCCACCGTAGCCGAGGCTTCCGCTGAAGCTGAGACCGTTTCCGGCGGTTCTGCTTATCCCACCAAGGCTATTCAGGGCTCCATTATGTGGAGTGCCGGCGGTGTCTGCGATATTGTTTCTCGTGCAGCCGGTCTGGTGGCACAGGAAGAGCTGGGGCAGTCCATTGTATTCACCAACCGTGCCGGTTCCGGCGGCGGTGTTTCCACTGCATATGTAAACGCACAGGCTGCTGACGGCTATGAGCTTTTGTTCGGCGCTGAGAACCCCCAGATCGCAAAGGTCATGGGCACCAGCGATTTGGACTATGAGGATTTCTATCCTGTATCCCTGCTGTGTAACTCCTACGGTGGTATCTTTGTTTCTAAGGACAGCCCCTATCAGACCATTGAGGATTTGATTGAGGATATGAAAGCCAATCCCGGCAAGCTGATCATGGCCACCACTGGCCCCGGTGGCCTGCCTGAGACCGTTGGCACTATCGTCTGCTCCATCAGCGGTGTTGAGGCTACCATGGTTCCCTTCGACGGCGAGAATGAGTGCGCAGTGAACGTCATGGGTGGCAATGCGGACTTCGGTGCTTCTACCATTGCTTCCATCGCCAGCTTCTATGAGTCTGGTGACATCCGCATCCTAGCCATGTTCCACAACGAGCGTCTGGAAGGCTTTGACAATGTTCCCGCCATTACCGAGACCTATCCTGAGTACGGCGACATTTTGCCCTGGGGTCCCTTCTACGGTGTGTTTGTTAAGAAGGGCACCGATCAGGCTGTTATCGATACCCTGACAGCGGCCTTCTCCAAGGCTTGCCAGGATCAGGAATTCAAGGATCTGGTTGCGTCCAAGGGCTGCTTCATTTTGGATATGTCCGGTGAGGAAGCCGTTGAATATCTGGATAAGTACCGCTCCGTTACCAGCTATATGCTCTATGACTCCGGTGTTGCCACCGTGGATCCTGCCACTGTGGGAATCGAACGGGTTGGCTGATAATTGATGATACGCATTCAGAGGGAAACGGAAGTTTCCCTCTGAACTGTATAATTTTATAAAAGAAACGAGCGAAAAGTGTTATGAATGAACGTAAAAGGCTCAAGGGGGAACAGGGATTCTTTATGATCCTTGGGCTGGTTTCTCTGTTTTTCTTTATTGTATCCCTGAAAATGTTTATTTCCGCTCCCACCCTCAGTGGTGAGGGCACCATCCCGCTGCTGTGCTGCATTGTTATGCTGGTGACCACGGTCATGAGTCTGATGGAGTTGCGGGGCTATCCCAAGGCCTTCGAGAAGGGGATCCCCATTGTGCAGAAGGCGAAAGAGACACTGCAATATTTGTTCCCCGGCAAGGTGGGCATCATCACCATCTATTGTGTTCTCTACGGCGTGGTCCTGAGCCTCTTGGGCTTTGCGGTGAGTACGTTTTTATTTTTGGTCGTATCAATGCTGACCCTCAGCTCCGGAAAAAAGCTTAGAACAGTTCTAATCTCTCTGGCCACCACGGTTGCCATCATCGTCCTGTTTCAGTATATTTTCCAGGTCCAACTGCCCTGAAAGGAGGAAGTAGATAAATGTCATTTTCAGAAGCGTTTAGCTACGCCATTCAGGCCCTCGTGGACCCTCAGCTGCTGTTCTATCTGGCAGCGGGCGTATTCTGTGGGATCTATGTGGGTGCCATTCCCGGTCTATCCGTGACTATGGCCACCAGTCTGCTGATCTCCTTTACCTATACCTGGGGTACCCTTCCTGCCATGGCGGCCATGGTGGGTGTGTACATTGGCGGTGTTTACGGCGGCAGCCGTTCCGCCATTCTACTGAATATCCCCGGCGCTCCCGCGGCTGTGGCAACGGCGCTGGACGGCTATCCCCTGGCAAAGAAGGGACTTGCAGGGCAGGCCATCGGTGTCACCGTGACCCAGTCTGTGCTGGGCGGCTTTCTCGGGACACTGGTGCTGTGCTTTGGTGCGCCCTACCTCTCCAAGTTCGCCATGAGTTTTGCACCCAGAGATTATTTCCTCCTTGCCATCATCGGCATGTTCCTTGTGAGTAGTCTGGGCAGCGAAAGCACCGCACGGGGCATTCTCTCTGCTGCCATCGGCTTGTTCATTGGCTTTATCGGTCTTGACAGTCAGACCGGCCACAACCGTTTTGTGGTGGGGCCTGAGGGGTCCATGTTCCGGACCTACATGATGCTGGGCGTCAGCTATGTGGTGGTTATGATTGGAATGTTTGGCATGTCCGAGGCTTTGATACAATTGCGGGATCTCACCACGCAGCCTGTTAAGCAGAAGGTGGACAAGATCAGACCCGAGTTCAAGACCATCAAGAAGTATCTGCCCCTGACCCTGAAAAGCGCTGTCATCGGCGCTGTGGTGGGTGCTCTACCGGGCACCGGCGGCGATATCGCAGCCCTAATTGCCTACGATCAGGCCAAGCGTTCTACCAAGAATCCTGAGACACCCTTCGGCGAGGGCGCAGTGGAGGGCCTTGTAGCGCCTGAGAGCGCCAACAATGCGGCCATCGGCGGCGCCTGCATCCCCATGCTTTCTCTGGGCATCCCTGGTGACGCCGTCACCGCTATTATGTTGGGCGCCATGTATATCCATGGTCTCAATCCCGGACCTCTGCTGATGACCTCCAATCCCGATGTGTTCTATTACATCATCGGCGCCATGTTTGTGGGTAATGTGTTCCTGCTGATTTTCGGCTTCACCGGAATTAAGGCATTCTCCAAGATTGTGGAGATCCCCAAGGTGATCCTGATGCCCATCATCATCATTCTCTCTGTGGTGGGGGCATTCTCCATTAACAGCTCCATTATGGATGTGTACTGGATGTTGGTCTTTGGCATTCTGGGCTATATTATGAAGCTCTATAAGGTGCCCGTGGGCCCTGCTATTCTGGGCATTATCCTGGCCGATCTACTGGAACTGAACTTCCGCAGAGCCGCTCTGATGACCGGTAACAGCATTCTCGGTCTTTTGGTGAATCTGGTGACAAATCCTGTTTCTCTGCTTCTTCTGCTGTTCATCTGTCTGATGGCAGTGACATCCTCCACCCGATTTAAGGCCTGGCGGGAAAAGCGCAGAGAGATGAAGAAAGCAAAATAAAACGAAAAAGGGAGCGGTTTTGCCGCTCCCTTTTCCTGTGGGAAGGCGCTGCCGGGTGGCAGCGCCTTTTTACTCTTTTGTGTATACAGTCATGGATACACCGGTGTCTTGTATGAGGATATCCTCCGGGAGCCGTGAGAACCGTATTGTGATATAGATGTCTCCTGCTGCACCGGAGAGGTTGGTGATCTGAATGAAATAGATCACATAGAACCATTCCACAGGCAGTAGAACATTCAGGATAAACAGCACGGTCCCCAGAATCACCACAGGGGCCAGGGCAATGATAATGTAAGGTTTTCTGGAAAAATACACATTACTGCCGGCGTAGGCGTAAAGGCCGGTGAAGCCGTAATTGGGTTTCTTTCCGGAGAAGCCCTTCATGAATATGCCGTGGATCAACTCGTGGAGGATGATGTACAGAATGCTACCCAAAATCAGGACTGCAAAACGGAGGAGATACATGCTAAAGCCGTGCGTCATAGAGAAGAGAGATGCGATGGGAACCAGTGTGAGGGCCGGAATAGTCATCACAGCGGCGATCAACAATGCACTGCCGTTAACCAGGAGGGCGAGCTTTTTGTCCTTCTGGAGATCTACCACGAAGCTCTTATGATAGCCCGCAGGTAGCTGCAAACTACAGTTTTCCATATCACATATTCTTGATCTCAATGGGCTTTGCGTCCCGATTGTCTTCGTAGATCATACGGAGGCCATCCAGTGTGATCTGGGTGTCCACAATGTCAATCATGCTGGTTTGCTGGGCAATCAGACGGCTCAAACCGCCGGTGGCAATGACCTTCATATCCGGGCAGCCCATTTCGGCCTTGATGCGACGGATCAGATATTCCATATTACCAACATAGCCCGCTACAACGCCCACCTGGATCTGTTCAATCGTGTTGCGGCCAAGCACTGTGTCAGGCATCTGCAACTCCACACGGGGCAGGGCGGCGGTACGGGAGATCAGCGCGTCCAGGGATACCTGGAGGCCGGGGGCAATGGTACCGCCCGTGTAGGCACCGTCAGGGCCTACGGCGTCGATTGTAGTTGCGGTGCCAAAGTCAATGACCATAAAGGGGGCTCCATATGTATTGAGTGCAGCGATACAGTCTACCGCACGGTCAACACCCAGTCTGCCGCCTTCGTAGCAGCGGGGATCGAACTTGAGTCCGGTATCCACATCTGTGCCGACCACCAGGGGCGCTACACCGAAATACTTGATAATGGCGCTGGTAATGGAGTACATGATCTGGGGAACAACGGATGCGATCATGCAGGCCTTCACATCCCCGGGCTTATAGCCGTACCGCTCAAAGTAGGCCACTGCCATAATACCGATTTCATCGGAGGTGGAGGTGGAATTGGTGGACAATCGGAATGAGCCCAGAAGCTCTTTTTCCTTGAAAATACCGAACACCATATTGGTGTTTCCGATGTCGATGGTAAGCAGCATATTGACGCTTCCTTTCAGTTTTCGTTTCGAAGTTCCATTTGGAAGTTCCCCAGGTCTGTGGTGATGACACCGAAGCTTCCGGTTCCGGCAGCGCCGGGGTTCATGGCCCAAAGGCCATTTTCCTCAAAGCATTCAGCCCGGTGGGTATGTCCAAACAGAAGAATGTTTGCTTCCTGCTCCAGGGCCGCATAAAGGACCCGTAGATACATATGTTTTACCTGATATCGGTGTCCGTGGGTCATAAAGATTCGGACACCGTCCAGTGTGATGACGTTGTCGTTGGGAGAAGCATCTCCATAGTCGCAGTTTCCGGGAACGTTGGTAATTGGAATCCGGGGAAATTTCATGCGAAGGGTTTCTGCATCCCGAACATGATCGCCAAGATGCAAAATATGATCCGGTTTTTCCGCTGCAATGGCGGCTTCCATATATTTTAGAGTTCCGTGAGAATCTGAAAAAACCAGAATTTTCATAGGTCAGGCACCTTTCTTTCCCTCCTGCATAGAATGGAAAGAGAAAGGAGGGGTCAAAAATGATAGAGAATAACGGTCAGATGATTGCTGAGTTTCAAAAGCTCATGTCCACGCCTGAGGGGAAACAACTGGTTTCGCTGCTGACAAACGATGGAGGGACAGTGCTGAAAAGTGCCGGTGCGGCTTTGAAGGCGGGAGACGAATCAGCCGCAAAGGAGAAAATGGCGCCGCTGCTGCAAAACAGCGAGGTTCAGAAACTCTTAAAATCGCTGGAAAAAACCATGGGTCATGGATGATTTTAGCGCTGCGGTAAGCAGTTTCCTGTCGCAGCCCGGAGCCATGGAGCAGATGAAGGCCATGGCGGAACAATTGGGGCTGGGGCCCTCTCAGACGGAATCGCAGCAGATGCCGGTGCCGGAGGGGATTTCACCGGAAGTGATGATGAAGATTCTGGGGGCAGTATCAGAGGCTGCAAAGCCAGATGAAACAACAGCGTTTTTTGAGGCCCTGCGACCCCTGCTTCGCCAGGAACATCAGGAAAAGGTCGACCGGGCCATTCGGGCATTGAATATGATCCGGGCAGCGAAAACGATCTCATCCGCCGTAGAACTGTGAGGAGGGAATATGTATAATCCCTTTTTTCAGGATCCTGCTCAGATGCTGGAGCAAAATAAAAAATCGAAGGGGCAAAACTCCATGGGGGGATTTATGGAGCGGCTACGGGGCCTTGACCGAGACGATCTTCTGATCCTGCTGCTGATTTTTCTCCTGTTTCAAGACGAAAATCAGGATAATATCTGGCCATTGCTGGCGGCACTGGTCTATTGTATGCTTTAAGTAGAGGCGGTTTGGGCCGCCTCTTTTTATTCCTTGGTTGCGGTTTCGGAGTCAGCGTCTTTTTTGTGGGTCTCCTCCTTGGAAGGAAGAAGACGAATACCGATGATGCCGATGATAACCACGGCAATCAGGATCATCATGGTTTTTCCGATGCCGCTGGTAGAAAACACTACAGCCAGAATACCAAGCAGAGAAGCAATGACATAAAGAATGGCCACACTTTGACGCTGGTTGAAGCCGGAGTCGATGAGCCGGTGATGAATATGGCTGCGGTCCGCGTGCATGGGAGAAACATGATTCCACAGACGGCGGATAAAAGCAAAGCAGATATCAAACAGGGGAACGCCCAGCACCAGCAGGGGAACAGCAAAGGAAATCACGGCGTAGAGCTTGAACAGTCCGCTGACGGAAAGACAGCCCAGCATGAAGCCCAGGAAGGTGGCACCGGTATCGCCCATGAAGATCTTTGCAGGGTTGATATTGTAGGGAAGGAAGCCCAGGCAAGCGCCCAGCAACGCACCCAGAATCAGTGCTTCAGTGCTTTGTCCCATAATCAGGGCGATAATTCCCATGGTTAGGGCGCTGATAGAGCAGATGCCCACGGACAGGCCATCCAGACCATCAATGAAGTTGACCGCGTTGGTCAGTGTGACGATCCAAATGATGGTGATGGGTATTGCCAGAACACTAAGATCAATGTAAGCACTGCCCAGGAAGCCAAAGGGGTTGGAAATATAGTGAATGACGCAGCCCTGGGAAACAGGGATGGCGGCTGCTATGATCTGGATTATAAACTTCAGTTTTGCATTCAGATCGAACTTGTCATCAATGATGCCCATAAGCACCATGATCAGACTGCCGGCCAGCATGCCAAGAATCTCTCGTGACAGATCACACATGACCAGCACCACCAGCAAAAACGCGGCAAAAATTGCAACACCGCCAATGGTGGGGATGGGCTTGTTATGCATCCGGCGTTCATCCTTCGGAATGTCAACGAAGCCAAAGCGAAGGGCCATATTTTTTACCAGCGGGGTCAGAACAAAGGAGATCACGCCGGCAGCCAAAACTGCCACAAGAACTGTCAGCACTTGCTGAAACGTAACCATGAAATCATCCTTTCTCAGCGCTGGACAAATCCAACCTTTTTATGAACCTTGCGAAGGGTCTTGTTTGCAATGTAAGAGGCCTTTTCTGCGCCGGCCTTGTAGACGCTCTCCAGATAGGCTTTATCTTTGAGAATGCGGTTTGCTTCATCACGGATGGGGCCGGTGACGGAGATCACAGCCTCGCCCACGGCAGGTTTAAAGACGCCGTAGCCCTTGCCCTCGAATTCCGCCTCGATTTCCGGATAGGTCATTCCGGTGCAGGCGGAGTAGATCTCCATCAGGTTGGAAATACCGGGTTTATTCTCACGGTCATAGTGAACGGAGGTCTCGCTGTCGGTGACGGCACGCTTGAACTTCCGCATAATTGTGTCGTTGTCGTCCTTGAGGTAGACACAGCCGTTCTGGTCGGGATCAGACTTACTCATCTTGTTGGTGGGGGTCTGGAGACTCATAACTCTTGCACCCACCTTGGGAATGTAGGGCTCGGGAATCTTGAAGGTATCGCCGTAGATGCTGTTGAAGCGGTTGGCGATATCTCTGGTCAGCTCTACATGCTGCTTCTGGTCTGCGCCCACAGGTACAAAGTCGGGCTGATACAGAAGGATGTCGGCAGCCATGAGGGAAGGGTAAGCGAAAAGACCGCTGTTGATATTTTCTGCATTTTTCGCGCTTTTATCCTTAAACTGTGTCATACGGCTCAATTCACCGAACATGGTATAGCACTGGAGGATCCAGCCCAGTTCTGCATGCTGATGCACATGGCTCTGGATAAACAGGGTGTTCTTTTCGGGATCCAGACCGCAGGCGATGTACTGTGCAAGCTGCTCCAGAGTGCGGCGGCGCAGGTCAGCGGGGGTCTGCCGAACCGTGATGGTGTGCATATCTGCCATAAAGTAGTAGCAGTCAAACTGATCGGCAAGTTCCTTCCAGTTCTTGATGGCACCAAGATAGGAACCCAGAGTAAGATCACCGCTGGGCTGAATGCCGGACAGTAGTACCTTTTTTTCTTCCATATTCAAAACCTTCTTTACAGAAAATGACGCATTGATTGCATTTTAAAATATAATCTCGAATATTCTAGCACAGTGCAGTTTATTTTTCAATTCATAAAAGTATCTTTTGCAATAATTTCGTTATTTTTTCTGGAAAACTACACTGTTGCAGGTGGTTTTTTTCGGAATTTCCTTGACATCCAGCCTGAAGAAAATATAATAACTATGATATATTTTTAATGAGTCAACTTAGGAGGATACGTTATGAATTATTTCGAGGAGATGGAAGTTTGGATCCCCAAGGGACGAGTTCGTACCCGGTTTGCGCCCAGTCCCACAGGTTATATGCATGTGGGCAATCTGCGTACTGCTCTTTACACATATTTTATTGCACGTCACGCAGATGGAGATTTCATCCTGCGTATTGAGGATACTGACCAGGCCCGCAAGGTGGAGGATGCTGTGGATGTTATCAAGCGCACCATGGCAGGCTGTGGCCTTGAATATGACGAAGGCCCCGATGTGGGCGGCCCTGTGGGACCCTATGTACAGACTGAGCGCCGTGAGATTTATAAGAAGTATGCGGAGCTGCTGGTGGAAAAGGGCATGGCTTATCGCTGCTTCTGCACTGAGGAGCGGCTCCAGGAGCTCCATAAGGATGATCCCAACGCCAAGTATGACCGCCATTGTCTGCATCTTACCCCCGAAGAAATTCAGGCCAAGCTGGATGCCGGTGAACCCTATGTCATCCGTCAGGTGATCCCTGAGGGCACCACCACCTTCCATGATGCTGTTTATGGGGATATTACCGTGGACAACAGCGAGCTGGACGATCAGGTTCTGCTGAAATCAGACGGACTTCCCACCTATAACTTTGCAAACGTGGTGGACGATCATCTCATGGGCATCACCCATGTGGTCCGGGGCAGCGAGTATCTTTCCTCCGCGCCCAAGTATAATCTGCTGTATGGGGCCTTCGGCTGGGAGATTCCCACCTATGTCCACTGCGCCAGCGTTATGATCACCGATCCCGAAAACGGAAACGTGCGGAAAATGTCCAAGCGCCACGGGGATCCCTCTTACGAGGATCTTCTCAAAATGGGCTATCTGTCCGAGGCCATTAAGAACTATGTATCTCTGCTGGGCTGGAGCCCCAGAGGCGAGATCGCAGAGCAGGAGTTCTTTGATATGGAAGGTCTCTGCAAGGCCTTTGATATTGGCGGAATTTCCAAATCTCCCTCTGCCTTTGACATGGAAAAGCTGAACTACTTCAACAGCACCTACATTAAGAACATGACGCCCGAAGCCTTTGCGGAGGCCGCTATGCCCTGGATCGATCAGGCAATTACCGCCGAGCATGTGGACAAGTCCCTGATCCCTGCACTGCTGCAGACCAGACTGAACTGCCTCAGCGAGATCCCTGAGATGATTTCCTTCTTTGAGACCCTGCCTGAGTACGATGTGGCACTGTATACCAATAAAAAGAACAAGCTCACCTCCGAAAGCTCCCTGGAGCTGCTGAAAAAGGAATACGACATGCTGGAGGCCCTTGCGGACTGGAACTATGACAGCATCCACGATGCGGTCTACGCACTTGCAGAGGACGAAGGAATCAAGATCGGCAAGGTCATGTGGCCACTTCGTATTGCTGCCGCAGGCAAGTCTGTGACCCCTGGCGGTGCCATTGAGATCGCTCTGATCCTGGGCAAAGATGAGACCATGAGAAGACTGGCTCTTGGTCTTGAAAAGCTTCAGTAATTCGTATGTTTCACGGAAAGGATGAATCCAATATGAGCAGGACAGCCATTTATCCCGGTTCTTTTGATCCCTTTACCAATGGACATCTGGATGTGGTAAAAAAATCGTCGGTATTGTTTGACAAGGTGGTTGTGGCCATTGGTGTCAATTCCAACAAAAAGCGCAGCTATGATACGGAAACTATGAGGGCTGCCATTGAGCAGGCCTTGCGTGACAATGGAATTTATAACTGCGAGGTTTGCAGCTATTCCGGATTGGTAGCGGAGTATGCCAAGGAAAACAATATTGGCTACATGATTCGGGGTCTTCGCAATACCACCGACTATAACTATGAGGAAAACATTGCGGAAGTAAACAAGCTCATCAATCCGGAGCTGGAATATGTTTATTTCCGGGCTGAAAATGTGGGCATTTCTTCCTCCATGGTTCGGGAACTGCTGGGATACAACAAGGATGTTTCCCGTTATGTGCCTGCTGCAGTATTGGAGCAATTGCATAAAGCTGAGTAATGACGAAATCGCTGCGGGCCAAGGCTCGTGGCGATTTTTGCGAGATCGTATGCAAAGATCGTGGAATGAAAAGTTCTTTTTCAAAATAATGAATTTATTGATGCATTTTTGGGCGAACTGTGTTATAATGCTGCGTGAAAATGTAAAGGAGTGAAGAAATGGAACGTGAAAATTTCCGTTCTCGGCTGGGATTTCTTTTGATCTCTGCCGGTTGCGCCATAGGCATTGGTAATGTGTGGCGCTTTCCGTATATCACCGGTACCGGTGGCGGCGGTCTGTTCGTTCTGATTTATTTGTTCTTCCTGCTGATTATGGGTGTGCCGATCCTGACCATGGAGTATGCCATTGGTCGCGCCAGCGGTAAAAGCTCTGCACTGGCATTTCATACCCTGAAGCCGGAAGGGAAGAAGTGGCACTTCATGCGGTGGACTGCCCTTGCGGGGAACTATCTGCTGATGATGTTCTACACCACCGTGGCTGGTTGGATGCTCTATTATTTCTATTTGACTGCCACAGGCGCATTCGTGGGCCTGGATCCCAGTGGCGTGGCGGTTGTGTTTACGGAAATGCTTGATAAGCCTCTGGTTATGGCAGGGTACGCTTTGGGCATTACGGTCGTTGGCTTTGCGATTTGCTCTCTGGGCCTCAATAAGGGCGTGGAGCGCATTACAAAATGGATGATGCTGGCGTTGCTTGGTATTATGTTGATTCTGGCGGTTCGCAGTGTTTCTCTTTCCGGCGGTTCTGAGGGTCTAAAGTTCTATTTGCTGCCGGATCTGGAGCGGGCAATGGAGACCGGAATCGGTACGGTCATTGTCAATGCCATGAACCAGTCCTTCTTTACGCTATCCATCGGCATCGGCGCCATGATGATCTTTGGCAGCTATTTGAAGAAGGACCGGAGCCTGCTGGGCGAGTCCATCACTGTCTGCTGCCTGGATACCTTTGTTGCCCTGGTTGCGGGAATGATCATTTTCCCGGCCTGCTTCGCCTTCGGCGTGGAGCCGGACAGCGGCCCCAGCCTGGTGTTTATCACCCTGCCCAATGTGTTCAATGAAATGGTGGGCGGACGACTTTGGGGAAGCCTGTTCTTCCTGTTCATGACCTTTGCCGCCTTCTCCACTGTCATTGCCGTGTTTGAAAATATCATTGCCATGACCGGAGAAATTTTCGGCATGTCCCGGAAAAAGGCGTGTGTTATCAACGGTATTCTGGTTTCCGTTTTGTCCATGCCCTGTGTGCTGGGCTTCAATGTCTGGTCCTTTATGCAGCCCCTTCGTCAGGGCAATACCATTCAGGATCTGGAGGATTTCCTGGTCAGCAACATTCTTCTGCCCGGTGGTTCTCTGGTGTATATCCTGTTTTGTACCTCCAAGCTGGGGTGGGGCTGGAACAATTTTATTGCCGAAGCCAATGAGGGCAGGGGACTGAAGGTGCCTTCCTGGCTGAAGTTCTATTGCAGCTACATCCTTCCTCTGCTGGTGGCGGGCATTTTGATCTATGGTCTTGTGACATATTTCTAAGGGTGGCTCTTTCGTTATCGTTTGAATGTGATTATCTTCCCGGCGAGTCCGTATCTGATGTGCGGATTCACCGGGATTTTTTGCATGTTATGAGGGCATATATATTCCATTGAAGTAATTGTATATAACCAAAAGGCATTGGTTTTTTGAAAAAGGGTGGGTTAAAATAGAAGTAAAATAGGAAAGGAGCGTTTTTTTTGGCTTATAAAATCAAATCCTTCTGTCTGGGCTGTCACTACTGTGCCCTGGAATGTCCTACCCATGCCATTGATTATAAGGGGACTCAGTATCAGATTGACCCGGAAAAGTGTATCGAGTGCGGAAAATGCGTCGAAGTATGTAATGTCAGCGCCATTGATACCGGCGTTCCCGAAGAGATCGTGCCTCACGGCCCCATTGAGCTGGAAGCAGATGCGGTGATCCTGGGTGCCGGTGCGGCCGGTGCTGTGGCTGCGGTGAAGCTGGCGGAACTTACCGGCAAAAAGATTATTGTGCTGGAGAAGGCCAAGCGGTACGGCGGCAGCGGCTGGTTTGCCAGCTTTAATATCGGCGATGGACCTGCGGGCGGCCCTCCCATGGGCGGTCCCGGCGGCCCGGACGGCGCGCCTGCCGGCGGTCCCCCTGCGGGCGGACCCAGTGGCCCGGATGGGGCTCCTGCGGGTGGTCCTCCCAAGAGAAATCTGGAATATCAGAAAAAGCTGGATCAGCAGCTTATTGCCAATGCCAGAAAAGCAGGCCAGGAGCTGAATGATTGGCTCATCAATATGCCTGAAGTTCAGCCCTATCTGGTGGAATCTGAGGTCCGTGGACGGAAGGTTCGCAGTCTGACCCAAGAGCGTGTGTTCTTCAACCTGAAAAATACCGATGGTTCCATCGGCCCTGGTAAGGGTGGCAGCTTCCTCATTGAAACCCTGGTGCGGCAGTTCCCCAAGCATGGCATTGAGCTTTTGACGGAGCATGCGGCAAAGAAGATCCTGACCGATGAGGAAGGTAAGGTCTGTGGCGTGGTTGCTTCGGATCCCGGTGGTGAGACCATTATTAAATGTAAGTCTGTGATCTGTGCCACCGGCAGCTATACCCATAATGACGAGCTGCTTCGCCGCTTTATTCCCTGGTTCTTCCCCGGTGAGGACAATCCCAACTGCGAGCCGGTCCACCGTTTTGCTGCGCCTACGGATACCGGCGACGTGGTGGCGCTGGGCGAAGGCTGCGGCGCGTACATGGACTATGACGCATTCTGCATCAATCTTTTTGGCCCTGTTCACCATCCCTTCAGCTTCAGCATGTTCAATGCACAGCTCAGCGGCAATCAGATGACCGTTAACATGGATGGCAAACGCTTCTATAACGAGGGTGCCATGGGTGCGGGCGCTGCTGTGATCTGCTTCCAGCCCAGACGAATCGCCTATACCATTTATGATGAAAAGGGCCTGGAGGCGGCTATGGAGAAATGCATCCGGCAGAGACAGGATATTGAGGGCGAGTACTTAAAGCGTTGGAAGACCGATATTCAGGAGGAGCTTGCCTCTAACAATGGTGTATCTCTCTTTGTAACGGACACTCTGGAAGAGCTGGCTGAGAAGACCGGCATCAACAAGGAAGGCCTTCTGGCTGAGGTGAAGCACTATAATGAGATGTGCGAAAAGGGCGTTGACGAAGACTTCGGTAAGTCTGCAAACAACATGACGCCCATCGGAGAAGGCCCCTACTATGCCATCTTTGGCAAGATGGCTACCGACGGTGCCTTCGGCGGTATGCTGGTGGATCCCAAGGGGCAGGTTTATAAGGCGGACAAGTCCGGCGTCATTCCCGGTCTCTATGCCGCAGGCGACAATGCTTCCGGTGTTCAGGCCAATGCGGGTATTCCCGGCGATCATCGTCTCAAGGCCTTCAATGATTATCAGTGGGCGGTAAACGGCGGTTATATGACTGCGGTTTCCTGTGCGGAATATCTGAAATAATTCACTGCTGATAAGATTTCAGTACGATTTTTATATAGCAAGACAGGAACCATCCGACGATGATTCCTGTCTTGTTTCTTTATCCGATTTCGTAATGAATCTGATAAGTCGTGCCGTTAATAGTGATGGTATCCAGTTCTTCCAGAGCAATGACCTGAGAGAATAGGAAGGACTGCGTGATGTTGCCTCCGGTTTCGGTGTGTTCTCCGCTGGCGTTTCGGGTGACGATCGAAAATTCGTTCATGGGGGAGAGGTCTGCGGCGGGGGACCAATCTTCGTTGACCAGTTCATGACTTTCACCGGATTTCATCGTGAGCAAGATTTCAGGTTGTTCAAAGGCCAGATCGGCAGCGGCACGTCCATCCGCATCGGTGATATCCTGGTAGCTGCCCTCAAGGTACAGGGAGAAAGGCGTGATATTCACCGTATGATAATCTACCAGATTGTCACTGCCTTCGGAAACCTTCTCGGCGGTGGCAGTGGCAGTGACCAGGTTTTCCAGCTTCACATCAAACAGGGAGTAGCTGTGATAGGCCGTATCGCCTCCCTCAATGATGTCGAGAATCTGGAAATGGATGGTGTCTCCTACATGATGAACATCCGTTCCACTGTCCAGCGAATAAACCAGATATCGACTCATGCTGCTGTCGGTTTCAATTGGAATGCAACCCACAGTGCCGCCTGTACCTTGACACGTTTGGTTGGTGCATGCAATGGTGAGTTCCTGAATGCCTAGATTCATGTGACTTTCGCCGTATTCTGTAATGGGTTCCATGTCCACAATGGCGTAAATCACGTTTGAGGTGGCCACCATGGATTCCAGCGTGAAGCGATAGTCCTGGGTTTCAGCGCTGGTTCCATAATTCGGGGTGTATTCCTGGATTTCCGCGGTTTCAGTGGGCGCATCCGGGACAGTGTATTCCACACCGCCGAAGCTGATGGTTCCGGAATTGAGGATACTCTTTTGGAAGGTCCATTCCAGCGTGAAGGTTCCGTCCTCGTTTACCTCACGGGCCAGAAGATAGCCCTCCAAATCTTCATGCTCGCCGCCATCCATGGGATCATAGGTCTCGATAAAGGCATCATGGAGGGGCCAATGCTCCCGATAGGAGCCGGAGGCATCCAGTGCGGCGGCATAATTTTCAAATTCCTTCTGGAAATGGCCTGTGACGGTGATTGTGGTGCTAGTCATGGCAATAGTGTCCAGAACATAGTCCACATCCGGGGCAGGTTCTGAAAAAATCGCCACATTTGCCTCCAGGAAGACAACCTCGGTGTCCTCAAGTATAGTTTTGGTGGTCTTTCCGTCGGTTATGACAAAATTCAGGGTGGCATCTTCATTGAGGGGCTCTTCCAGTGTGGCGTACAGGACAATGCATTCTGTGGAGCCTGACCAGCGCACAAGGGATTTGGTTTCATACCCCTCAATTTCAATGGTTAAGTCCGTCGTTGTGAAATCTGGGATATCCTCACTGACCTTGGATACCTGGAAGGAGGTGAATACCAGTGTGTCTGTGACTTTCACATTGCCACGAAGCAGGAAATTATAGTCCTGAACCGTGGTGAAGTTTTCCTCGGTCCGGCCTGTATGGGCGGTGATAACCTCTTCGGAAGTGGGTGCATATGTCACAACAGCTTCCTCGAAGTCTTCTGCTTTTTCGCCAAAGAGATTGGACAGGTCAAACAGTTCATAGGCGGCAAAGGCAGAGCCGCAAAGCAGCACTAGAGTGGAGATCACGGCAACGAAGATCGTAACGGGTCTCCGCCCTCTGCGAACAGGTGCCTTCTGGGCTTCATTGATTTTTTTCATAGTCATCTGATGAATCCTTTCCTGCCGCTGGGGGAGTAGGTCCGATACAGGAAGGTCCATGGGATCAGCATACCGCAAAAGACGGTCAATTTGTGTTTTCATAGAGAAATCCCCCTTGGCATAATGTCTTCCGCAGTGAATCTCTCCCACGGCTAAGTCTTGTGCGTACAGTGGAAGGATGCATATTCATTACTGCGGCAATTTCTGCGGTGGTTTGACAGAGGTCATAATAACGATAGAATATTTCCTTGTCCTTTTGGGGTAGCTTGTCCAAGGCGGAACGTATCTGTTGAGCCTGTTCCTTTTTGCTCAGTGTTTCCCACTGCGGATCATCCAGGATCATCAGATTGTCTTCCAAGGGAACGGTGATGTTGTTCTTTCTCAGTCGGCTTACGGTCATATTTCGTGCCACGCTGCCCAGCCATGGCTTTAGGTGCCCTGGTGTGATTTGGGCGGCGTTTTGCCAAAGGGAGAAGAATACGTCTGACGCGACTTCTTCCTCGTCCTCCGGGGTGAGGCAGCCACGGCTGCGGTTGTGGATCACGGTTATGACATATGCACTGTATTTTCGGATGGCGACTTCCAGGAACCGTTCTTTTCCAGTGGAGATCTTTTTTAGTATCGTTCGTTCATCCATCGGTTTCCCTCCATCATTTATCAGCTGACACCTATATAGTCGCATATTTCGGGAGATGTGTCTCAATATATTTAAAGAAAAAAGGTTTCGGCTTGGTATTCCATTGAAAGTACGGTCTGAAGGCCACAAAAAAAGAGCCACCCGAAGGTGGCTCTAAAAATCTCGAAGAAATAATTATCTCTTGGAGAACTGGGGAGCACGACGTGCGGCCTTGCGTCGTCGCAAGCTGCATATACTTCGCTTCCGCCTGAGGGCGAAAGCTCAGTCATTCCGCTGCGCCTCCTTTCCAAACCGAACCCACTTCGTTGGGCTTCGGTTTGGCGTTCCACTGAAAGTACGGTCTGAAGGCCACAAAAAAAGAGCCACCCGAAGGTGGCTCTAAAA
>CAZEPQ010000011.1:0-26761 GCA_964514175.1 uncultured Oscillospiraceae bacterium | reverse complement strand
TTGCCGTTCCAGAAATAGGTCACATGACCGTACTTCTGGGTCTCAGACAGGGCATATTCGTTGATGCCCCGATCCACCAGCAGCTCCGTGAGGGTATTTTCAATAGAAGGCGGCTCCACCAGATACCGGGAAGGAATGTGGGCATCCCCATCGTATTCCAGCATACCGGCAAACTTCACATCCCGGAAATCCCCACGATCAAACTGAGCAAAATCAGGATCATCGAAGGCCCGGCTGATCTCCAGCGCACGGTCTCCGCGGAAATTAAAGAGGATCACGCTGTCCCCTGCCTGAATTCTGCCCATAGGTTCACCGTCTCTGGCAACGACAAAGGCCTTCAGATCCTGGTCAATGCAGCCGGTCTCAGCCCGGTCTGTCTCAATGGCAGTTTTGACATCCGGGAACTGGCGTGCCATACCATGGACGTGGCAATCAAAGCCCCGCTTTACCATATCCCAATCCGCCTCATAGCGGTCCATGGTGATATTCATGCGTCCGCCGCCGGAGGCGATCATGGCGGTGAAGCCGTCATCGCTGAGCTGATGGAGCGCACTTTCAAGCTGCTCCACATATTGCAGTGCGGAGGTTGCAGGCACATCTCTGCCATCCAGCAGAATGTGGCAGAATACCTTTTTGATTCCCTCTTCCTTCGCCTGCTTCAACAGGGCCAAAAGATGATCCATGTGGGAATGCACATTGCCGTCAGAGAGCAGTCCCAGGAAGTGCATGGCGCCCCCTTCTTTACAATGGACCGTCAGCTCCTTCCAGGCAGCGGAGGCAAAGATCTTGCCGGAAGCAATGCTCTCTCCCACCAGCTTTGCGCCCTGGGCATAGACCTGACCGCAGCCAAGGGTATTATGCCCCACCTCGGAGTTGCCCATGTCATCATCGGTGGGCAGACCCACGGCAGTACCATGGGCTTTGAGCTTTGTATTGGAACAGGTAGAAAGAAGTTCATCCAGGTTGGGGGTATGGGCCAGCTTTACCGCATCTCCGGGGCCGCCGTCGCCAATGCCAACGCCGTCCATGACCACCAGTACAACAGGTTTATTCATTCTCAAACTCCTTTTCGAGATACTCAGCACAATATTCAATCAAGACCGGGCAAAGGTCCTTCTTTTTGCCCTCATCTGGCAGAAGTTCCTTGCACAGCAGCGCGCCGAATTCTTCCCGGAAGGTCTTCATAAACGCAAGGGACTTTGTGCTCTTACGGTTATTTTCATCGCCGTATCGGAGCCCCAGAGCCATCAACGCACCGGTAACGGCGCCGCAGACCTCTCCCCGGCGCATACCGCCGCCAAAGAAAGCGCCCACACGGTAGGACAGTTCTTCGTCCATACCAAACTTCGCACAGCAGCTTCCCAGCACCGCCTGACAGCAGTTGCAGCCGGCTTCGTGAAGCTCTGTGGCTTTTTCTTTATATGTCATGTTCATCACACCTTGTCTAAGTTTACATGGTGATTGTACATGAAAACAGCAAAATATACAAGGGGAAAACCGAAATTCACCGTACTGCTGCCGAAGGCGATTTGCCTTCCCCTGGGGGAAGGTGGCCGAGCGCAGCGAGGACGGATGACTGTACCCGCTGTCGCAGTACGTATTTGCCGAAGACTTTTTTGTTGTCAAGCCGCATCCCGCTGGGCGCTCACTGAGCGCCCGCTGCCGCAGTACGTATTTGCCGAAAACTTTCTGTTGTCAAACTGCTTCCTGCATCCATCCTCAGTCAGCTTCGCTGACAGCTCCTTCTCCAAGGAGCTTATGGCGCTCCCGCGCCAACACATCCTTCAGTCCCATAATTATACTCAGAAACTATTGCACTGTTTCAAAATATATGCTAAAATTCCTTAAATCTTACAAGAAGGAGGTATCCCCATGAAATCTATTCATCTCGTTTTCCCCACTCCAGAAATGGAAGCAAAGGTTCTTTCCTTCAAAAATGCATTTCTGGAAAACGGCGAACGTACCATCCCCGGCAGCTATAAACTGGATCAGGACAGGTACACATACGAAATGTGGCTGGACATCATCACACGAAATTTGACCCCGGAAACAGCAAACCCGAAATTTGGCACTTCCGAAACCTATTTTGCAGAGGATGAATGTGGTGAACTTGTGGGCATCCTCAACTTCCGTCATACATTGACCCCATTTTACGCCAACAGCGGCCATATCGGACTGAGTGTGGTTCCCGCAGCAAGAAGGCAGGGCTATGCCACCGCAATGCTGCAATCCGCTTTAGGACTTGCTGCCAAGGCGGGTATACGGGAAATTCGGCTGGTATGCAATACTACCAATATCGGTTCCCGAAAAACAATTCTTGCCTGCGGCGGCGCATTGTCAAGAACCTTTGTCGTTGGTGAAGCAAGCAAAGAGGAATACATCATCACATTATAAAATTTCCCCAGGAATGGCAAAAAACCATCCCTGGGGATCTTTTTACAGTATAATGCAAATCAGGCCGCCGCTGCCCTCGTTGATGATCCGGCTGATGGTGTCCCGAATCTTCATTCTTGCGTCATCCGGCATACGGCTGAGCTTAGAATTAAGGCCCTCATTCACCAGTTCAAACAGACTCTTGCCGAAAATATTGCTTTCCCAGAGCTTTTCCGTGCTGCCTTCGTACTCAGACAGGAGATAATTCACCATATTCTCCGACTGCTTTTCATCCCCCACCATAGGGGTCAGCACCGTGTTGATATCCGCCCGAAGCATATGAATGGAGGGAGCGCTGGCCTTGAGCTTCACACCGTAGCTGCCATTTTTCCGAAAGATCTCTGGCTCTTCCAGCTTCATTTCCTCCGGAGTTGGCATCACAATACCGTAGCCCGTGGCCCGAACCTGCTCCAGGGCCCCGGAAATTCGGTCATAGTCCCGTTTGATTTCCGCCATGTCCCTGAGAAATTCCATCAGCGCCCCGTCGTCAGCGATCTCTATCCCTGTTTCCTGGGAAAGCACCTGATAAAACAGTTGCTCCGGGAACAGCAGGCTCACCTCCACAATACCGCTGCCCGGTTCCACACTGCGGACCTCCATCCGTTCCAGAGCGGTACCCTCCGGCATGGTTTCAAAAACATTTTTGGCCTCCCGCAGATGCTCCGCATGCTGGGCTTTCTCAAGCAGCGCACTGTATAGTCCGGATTTGATGGGATGCTCTTCAGGCAGAGCCGTGACCCATCCCGGCAAGTAGAAATCCACTTCCTGCACAGGGAACTCGTAAAGGAGCTGCCGCAAAAGCTCCAGAATTTCCTCCTGCTCCATAATCAGGCAGTTCATGGGGATCACTTTCACACCGTATTGCTCTCCCAACTGCCGGGCCAGGCTTTTCGCCTCCGGGGAATCCGGCTTCATGCAGTTCAGCACCACCAGAAAGGGCTTTCCCGTCTTCTGCATGTCCAAAATGGACCGTGCCTCGGATTCCACATAATCTTCCCGTGGAATGTCCGTCACGCTGCCGTCGGTAGTCACGATGACCCCCACGGTGCAGTGGTCCTCCATCACCTTTCTTGTCCCCAGTTCCGCAGCCTCCGCCATGGGGATCTCCCGCTCTGCCCAGGGGGTTGTCACCATGCGGCTCTGACCGTCCTCCTCCGCGCCAATGGCGCCGGGGACCATGTAGCCCACGGAATCAATGAGCCTGACCCGCAACCGTGTATTTCCATCCGGGGATATCTCCACAGCTTGCTCCGGGATGAATTTGGGCTCTGATGTGGTGATGGTCCTGCCGGAACCGCTCTGGGGAAGCTCGTCCCTGGCCCGTTCCCGGTGATAGACATTGTCGATGGATGGGATCACCAGTTCCTCCATGAACCGCTTGACAAAGGTGGATTTTCCGGTACGTACCGGCCCAGCCACCGCCAGATATATATTTCCATCGGTTCTGCGCCCGATCTCTTCATAGATGCTGTTCAAACGCTCTCCTCCTTATAGGTTCCCCGCATTATCGGCTTCGGGGGATCAGCAGCATTTTCTCCGGCACCGCCTCACCACTGATGCCGTTGGCCAGGGCAATGGAATCGGAAGTAGTCCGATAGCATTTTGCCATATCCCACAGGGTCTCCCCTGTTTTGGGACGACGAATGATTAGGCCGGGGCCTCCTGTTTTGATGGGTTCCTCTTCCATTTCACCGCCCACGATCTCCATAATTTCAAGAGTGCCGAAGGTATTCACCACCAGATTGCCGGAAACCTTTATATCCAGACCGCCCCCGGAGCCTGCCACAGCGGAGATATCCTCTCCCTCCGCCTCAAAGCGGCAATTCCCGGAAGCCTGTGTGGAGGCCGTCAGTTCCACTCTGGAAACCGCCCCCTGAAGCTGTCCCCCTTCTCCCTCATAGAGTACCTGGGCCGTCACCGGCATGGTAAAGGTTACCACTTCTCCGCTGCGCTGGGAGGTCACTTCCCCGGGAACACAGGTCACGAACAGTGGCCGCCCCATGACGCCATCCAGAACTCCGTGAGCCACCGGCGCAAACATCTGCCGATCCACCAAAGAATCGTAGCTTCGCGTTTCCGTTTCCGGCGTAACCGTCCCCAAAAGGCTATACATATCCCCCAGATATTCGATTTCCGTTTTGCCCCAAACCTGGGCCGTGGTGTTCATTTGCATGGTCACATTTAGACCGCCGCCGTCGCTGCTCAGTTCCACATCCACTCCCATAAGCTGACTGACAAGCCGTAGCTCGTCCGTTTCCTGGCAATCCCCCAGATCAATGTACTGCGAAAAAGGCATCTGGGCCGAGGCCGTTTTCGCCGTTCCTCCCTCGTCCAGATACAGGACGGAAAGTTCCGCCTCCCCTTTCAGTACAGCCCGTGTACCGGTAAGCCTTGCATCCGTATGTCTCAGATTTATCTGGCATCCCGCCAGGGTGCTGCCCACCCCCTCCGGGCTCATGCGGACAGAATCCTCCACCGTGTAAGTTTTTTCTCCCATGGTCTTGAGGCAGCGAACCGGGGCAGTCTTTTTCAAAATTTGCACCCCGGCTGTAGCTGTGGCCGTCAGATGTTCCTCACGCTCCATGCAGTAGACCCAGATGCAAACCGACACCGTGGCCCGAACCATGACCTTTCTGGGATTCACCAGATGCCCGTCCAGCCGACGAAGGCGAATCTCCATCCGGCAAACCTGCCCCGTGTGCAGCAGATTGCTCTCCAGCTTCAGGCTCATGGGGATATAGACCTCCACCACCTCCGGTGCTTCTCTACCCTCTGGCTGACACAGGGCCATGGCACTGACGCCCACAGATACCGACAGCATTCCTTCACTCAGATCCTTCCCCCGCAGGAAGGCCAGTCCGCTGACAGACAGCACCTGCCGGGCATCAGGGCAGGAATCCGGGATGATGGCCTCGGCAGTCTCCTCCACCTGACGCACCTCATGCAAAACGGGGCGTAAATATTCCATGGGCTTTTTCAAAAACTCCAGTTTCATCCTATCAAGCTCCTTTTTTCTTTCAGAGCCTATGGCTCCGCTTCTCAAAAGAAGTATATTCCCGCAGGGACAAAACTATGACCCATTTCCGCACAGCAAAAAAGCTCCAACCACCAGAAATATCAGCCCAAGGATCACCGCACAGATGCCGGTTTGCAACAGCACCGAAAGAATCATCCCGGCACCGAAACTGAGCACCGCAAGCCCAAAGCAGCATTTTGTTCGAACCATAAAAAATCCCCCCGCACATCCTATGCGGAGGGAGCTCAAAATGTGTTCAGTTGGAGCAAATTAAATAGCAGCAGCCACCGGTAAAGGATATTTCAACAGCATCCCCAACCCATTCGTTGCTGACCGTCAGGCTGTCGCCCCGGTACACGTCCCGATGATCCAGGGGATATTTCGCCCCACGGATGGATACGCCGGAAAGCACCAGGTCCACCGGAATCAGGGAAAAGAATCGAAAGCCAGACTTAGGAATCGTCACCCTTCCGGGTCTCAGGCACAGAATTCGATTATCCGGGTCCCAAATCTCCCCGTGAATACCGTCCCTGTCTGCGGTTTCCAGCAATTGCAGGGCAGACAGGTGATGATCCTGCCGTCCGCCGGTACAGGCAGTAAAGATAATCTCCCGAAGCCCCTGTTCTCTGGCCCATTCATAGGCCGCCTGAAGGTCTGTCAGATCCTTCTCCGGCTTCAGGGTCACGGTCTCCATCCCCGGAAGTGCCTTCCCCCCGGAATCACCGTCCCCCACATAGATATCAGGAGTAAATCCGGCATTTTTCGCACACTGCATGCCGCCGTCAGCCGCAATGACCACCTGGGGCCACTGCCGAAACGGCTCTAAAAATGTCCAATTGCGGCAGGGATACGACCCAAAAATCAGTCCTTTTTGTGCTCCCATGCCTTGTACTCCTTAATTTTCTCATAAAGCCGGACATAGCTGGAATGACGGCTGGAAGAAATCTTTCCTTCCTCCAGGGCCTCCAGCACAGCGCAGCCCTTTTCCTTCACATGGCGGCAGTCGTCAAAGCGGCAGCTTCCCAAATAGGGTCGAAACTCCGGGAAAGCCTGGGCCAGGGTATCTGCCTGTCCAAGGTCCATCATATCCGTATCAAAGGAGGAAAAGCCCGGGGTATCCATGATCTTCGTTCCATCGGGAAGGGTAAATAGTTCCACATGGCGGGTGGTATGGCGTCCACGGCCCAGCTTATCACTGACCTCTCCGGTGGCCATATTGGCCTCGGGGAACAGTGCATTGAGCATGGTGGACTTACCAACACCGGAGTTACCGGTGAAGGCAACCAGCTTTCCCCTCAAAACCTCACGAAGGGCTTCCACACCTTCTCCGGTGGCCGCGCTGGTGCGAAGCACCGTCATTCCGGCACCGGAATAGATCTCATAGAGCTTTTCAGCGGGGTCCAGATCACATTTGTTCAGCAGCAAAATGGTATCTACCCCCTGGGCCGCCGCAATGGCGCCCACTCGGTCGATGAGAAAGGGCTCCGTCACCGGGTTCACATTGGCTGCCATCATAACCAGAGCATCCACATTGGCCACCGCGGGACGGATGAAGCTGTTTTTCCTGGGTTCGATCCCCAAAACATAACCACTATCACCGCTGACCTGGAAATTTGCAATATCACCAACCAGAGGGGTGATCCCCTCTTTCCGAAGCTTGCCTCTGGCCCGACAACGAACGATTTCGCTGCCGGTATCCACATCGTAGAAGCCGCTTAGAGCCCGAATAATAACGCCTTGCTTAGAATTATTCACATTCTACCTCATTCCTGGGTGGTTGCTTCGGCAACAGGATCGGTGGAAACAACCGGTGCCTCAGCACTGGGGCTGGGAGACGGCTCCACGGAGGGGCTGGGCGAGGGAGAGGGAGACGGTGTGGGCGTAGGCGTGGGAGTGGGAGTGGGTGTGGGTGTCGGAGTGGGTGTGGGTGTCGGCTCCTCAGACGGCTCTGGCTCTTCGGAGGGCTCCGGCTCCTCAGAAGGACTGGGAGAGGGAGACGGAGAGGGAGACGGCTCCGGCTGTCCCAGAGATACCTTCAGGCTGATGGTTTCGCCCTCCGGCACTTCTGTTTTCGCCTTTCGGCTCTGATAGAAGACAATACCTTCTTCCGCTTCATTTTCCACATAGGAAATGAAATATTTCAGATTCGCCTGCTTCAAAAGTTCAATGGCGTGCTCCTCTTCCAGATCCGTTACATCCGGAACCACAGTCATTTTGGTTCCTTGCCCCGTTGAGATGGCGATGGTAACGGTATCTCCGGGGCTTAACATGGTATCCGCCACAGGATCCGTGGAAATAACATGCCCCTCTGTGACAGTGTCAGACTCCTCGTAGCTGTAAGCAATGCTGATATTCAGAGAACTGATCAGTTCGCGCATAAGCGCATCGATTTCCTGAGAGGTCTTATCCACCAGATTCGGCATAGGCAAGGTCTGGATTCCTTTGGACACGGTAAGCCGAATGGTGGTACCGGGAGTCACCTGCTCCCCTTTTTCCACGCTCTGGGCGCAGATCTCGCCTTCAGCATAGTCCTCGTCATAGACATGCTCACCTTCCATCAGGTTAAAATCAGAATAATCCTCATCATAAAGCACTTCTTCGATATCCATTCCCAGGAAGCTGGGCACGGTGACCAGGTCTTCTTCACCGGTGGTGAAGAACATCCGCCACATCACAACACCCAGAACTACCACAAAAACCAGAAGGATAGACACAATAATGATGGGAACCTTGCTGTTACTGCGCTCATCTTCCTCTTCATCGTAATAATCCGGCTCTACATAGTTATTCTTGCTTTTTCCGGAACGCTTTTCCTGATTGGCCCGCTGAACGCTCATTTCCGCCATGCTTCTGGCTTTCTGCTTGGCAGCATTTTGGGGGTCCTGGGGCACACGCTGTCCGCCCTGAGTCTGCTGGGGACGCTGGGCACTGCGCTGCTGTGCTGCCGCACCTGCGGCAACACCTGCCGCCGCACCGGTCGCAGCTCCGGCTCCTGCCACCGCTCTGGGATCCACATAGGCGGTGGTTCCGCCGGGACCGGCATTGAAGCGGAAAACGATCTGAGGATTCTTCCGCAGAGCTTCCAGATCCTCGATTATGGCAGTGGCAGAGGTATATCTGGCAGAGAGGTCAGAACACATGGCATGCAGCGTGATCTGCTGCAACCCCAATGGTATAGAGGGATTGAGCTGTCTGGGTGGGGTGGGCGTGGAATTGATATGCTGAATGGCAATGGCCACCGGAGATTCGCCTTCATAAGGTGGCTTTCCGGTCAACAGTTCATACATTACAACACCCAGAGAATACAGGTCGGAACGGGAATCCACCTGGGCACCCTTGGCCTGTTCCGGGGAGATATAGTGGACAGAACCCAGGGCCTCACGGGTCAGTGTATTTTGAGAAGAGCTGAGTCGGGCAATACCGAAATCAGTGACCTTCACACTGCCGTCTTTTAAAATCATAATATTGTGGGGCTTAATGTCCCGATGCACGATTCCTCGGCTGTGGGCATGCTCCAGTGCCTTTGCGATCTGAGTCGCAAAGTGCAGCGTCTCCCGCCAGCTAATATTTCCGCGCTGCTGCATATACTGCTTCAGCGTCAAGCCGTCAATGAGTTCCATTACAATATAGTCCGCATCCCCGGAATGATTCACATCGTAGACAGACATGATATTGGGGTGGGAAAGCATTGCAACCGCCTGAGACTCCGCATGGAATCTGCGGCGGAAATCATCATCCCGGCTTAAATCATCCTTGAGAATCTTCACCGCCACATAGCGGTTGAGCCGATGGCATCTGGCCCGATAGACCACAGCCATACCGCCTCTTCCGATTTCCTCCAGGATCTCATAACGGCCATCCAGAAGCCGCCCGATATACTTATCCATAAACATCGCTCCTACGCAATGATGTATTTCTTTCTGATGCTCCAATGGAATCAGTATTCCATAAGTACCACAGTCACGTTGTCCGAGGCGCCCCTATCCTTTGCAACATCAATGAGCCGGAAACAGACATCCTCCAGGCCTTCCCCATGGGTCACCTCATAGAGTATCTCCGTTTTCGTCACAAGGTTGCTCAGGCCATCGGAACAAAGGAGCATACGCTCCCCTTCCTCCAGTCCCAAATAGAAGCAATCGCACTCCACCTGAGGTTCTGTGCCAACAGCCCGGGTAATGAGGTTCTTATTGGGATGGATTCTTGCCTCTTCCTCGGTGATCTGTCCCCGTGCCACCATAAGGCCCACCACAGAGTGATCCTCTGTGATCTGAGAGATTCCATCTCCCGCCACATAGTAGCATCGGCTGTCGCCCACATTCACAATGTAGGCCCCATTTCCCTGCTGGAAGACTGCAACCAGGGTGGTGCCCATTCCGGTAAAGTCAGGGCTGAGCTGAGCCTGCTCATAAACAGCACGATTGGCACTCCTAACTGCGGACACCAGCATCTGAACAATTTCCTGCTGCTCCATATCGGGCATTGCGCTCTGGCGAATGTCCTCCATGAACACCTCGGAAGCCAGTCTTGACGCAACATCGCCGGACTTGGCACCGCCCATGCCGTCACAGACCACGGCCAAATACTGGCCCTGACCAATCTCACCATGGCGATAGAAATCCTGATTCTGTTTCCGCACCAGACCTACATCTGTTGCACCCCAAACTTTCATAAAATCACCTTCTTACATCAGAGGCATCCTGTTTCATCTGTTTTCTGCGAAGCTGACCGCAGGAAGCATCAATGTCCCCGCCTAGGCTTCTTCTGACCGTGGCGGTAATACCAGCTTTTTCCAAGGTCTGCTGAAAACGCCGGATATCTTCCTTGGTGGAGGGCTTTAGGGGACTCTCCTCCACATCGTTCAGGGGGATCATATTCACATGGGCCCCCATGCCCTTTAGCTGCTTCACCAGAAGCTCTGCGTGCCGTGGTGTATCGTTGACCCCACGAATCATGGCATACTCAAAGGATATCCTTCGACCTGTTTCTCCGTAATAACGGCGGCAGGCATCCAATAGCTTCTCCACACCGTATTTCCGATTCACAGGCATGATCTTGCTCCGTGTTTCATCATCCGGCGCATGCAAAGACACCGACAATGTTAATTGTAAATGAAGAGATGCCAGTTTGTCAATTCTTTCTGTCAGGCCGCAGGTAGAAAGTGAAATATGACGCATGGAAATGTTCATTCCATCGGGATGATTTACCAGTTCCAGGAATCGCATCACGGAATCGAAATTATCCAGCGGCTCGCCAATGCCCATAAGAACAATGTGAGAGATCTTTCTTCCGCTATCCTTCTCCGTAAAAAGCACCTGATCCAGGATCTCACCTGCCGTCAGCCGCCGAATCAGGCCTCCCAGCGTAGACGCACAGAAGGCGCATCCCATGGCACATCCCACCTCGGTGGAGACACAGACCGTATTGCCGTAGTGATACTGCATCAAAACCGTTTCCACGCAGTTTCCGTCGGCAAGTCGCCAGAGATACTTGATGGTGCCGTCCCTCTGGCTCTCCTGCTTACGCTCCACCACCGGGGGTGTCAGATAGAATTCCTCCTCCAGCTTTTCACGCAAAGCCTTGGAGATATTGCTCATCTCGTCAAAGGAGCGTACACCCCGATGGAGCCAGGTAAAAATCTGCTTGGCACGAAATTTCTTCTCTCCCATAGCTTCCAGGGCTGCTTCCAGCTCCTGAAGGTTCATGGATTTTATATCCTGCTTCATTGGCATCTCCTCATCAAACACAGGAAAAATCCATCACAGTGATCGATCCCCTGATACAGGGTCAGCATTCCTTCCTCCTGGGATTCCAGTCCCTGGGGCAGATTCAGCCCTTCCACAGAAAATTCAGCATTTTCCGCCAGAAACGCCTTGACCACCGCTTCATTTTCCCGCTTCAAAATCGTACATGTGCTGTAAAGGAGGTATCCGCCCGGTCTGACATACTTCGCTGCCTGACCAAGTATCCGGAGCTGCAGCTCCGGCAGGCCCTCCATATCTGTTAAATTCTTATATCGAATATCCGGCTTCTTGCGAATGACGCCCAAACCGGAGCAGGGCACATCCGCAATCACCGCATCAAATTCATGTTCAAACTCCGATCGAAACACCGAGCCGTCATTTTCCATGGTGGTTACGATGGAGATACCCAATCGCTCTGCCGCCTGCGTGATCTGAGGTAACTTACCGCTGTGGACATCACAGGAAACGATCTTTCCCTGGTTCTCCATATGCATGGCTGCCGCCATGGACTTGCCGCCGGGGGCGGAGCAGAGATCCAGCACACACATACCCGGTTTGGGGGCAAGTACATCCACGCAGAGTCTTGCTGCCGCATCCTGAATCTGGAACATACCGTTCTGAAAGGACGGGAGTTTTGCGAGATTGCCGGTATTTTTCAGGGTCCAGCAGTCCTTCAGCCAGGGATGGGGCGTAAAGCTGACCCCCTCCGCTTCCCACATGGCGGTCAACTCCTCCACCGTGCATTTCAGGGAATTTCGTTGGGCTGTGGTCTCCGGCTGGGAATTATCCGCCTGTAAAACAGCCTCCATCTTTTTTCCAACGGAATCCTTCATCAGATCCACCAACTCACTGGGGTGGCTGTATCGGATATGATAATCTCTGGGGGGTGTCAGAGTCTCCTTCTGCCGCAGCATATTCCGAAGGACACCATTGACAAGTCCGGCCTCCCGGGTCGAAAACTGCTTTTTCGCCATCTTCACCGCCTCATTGACCGCAGCGGAATCGGGAATCCGATCCAAAAAGACAATCTGATAGACTGCCAGACGCAGAATATCACGAAGGGCAGGCTGAAGCCGCTTTCTGCCCGTCAGAAACTTGTCGATATAATAGTCCAGCAGGGCCTGATTCTGCAAAACACCGCAACAAAGGGTGGTACAAAGTCCGGCATCCTTCTGAGACAGGTTGGCCGCCTCCATATAATCCTTCAATACAGCGTCTGACCATGCACCGGAGGTACGGCAGGCAATGAGGGCCCGGAGGGCTGTAGTTCTGGCTGGCATAGCTTCGCTCCTTCGCAAAAATAATCAGTCGATGGTAATGGGGTGGCCCCGGAGATAGTCGGCACAACGCATCCGCTTGCCGCCTTGGGCCTGTACTTCCTCCACCAGGATCACATGACCGCCTCCGCAGGCCATCTGCAATCCCTTCTTGGTAACAGCCACAGGGGTTCCGTCGGGCTTATCGGTGGTCAGCTCCAGAGGCTTTACAGCAAAGACCTTACAGGGCTTGTCGTGAAGCTCCATGGTCGCCACGGGCCAGGGAATCATACCTCTGACATGGCAGGAGATCTTTTCAGGAGTCCAGCTCCAGTCAATGGGAGCCATATCCTTTCTCAGCATGGCAGCATAGGTAGCTTCCTCATGGTTCTGAGGCGTCCGGGTCACGGTGCCATTTTCAATGGAAATCACGGTCTTGCTCAGAAGCTCGGCTCCCAGCTCTGCCAGCTTATCGGTCAGGGTTGCAGTGGTGTCGGTGTCCTGGATGGGAATTTCCAAGGTGTCTATCATATCGCCCTCGTCCATTCCCGCACTCATATACATGGCAGTCACACCGGTGGTCTTATCACCATTCAGAATGCTCCACTGAATGGGACCAGCGCCCCGGAGTTTGGGAAGCAGGCTGGCATGGATATTGACGCAGCCGTTCTTGGGAATATCCAGCACATCCTGGGGCAGGATCTTTCCGTAGGCAACCGCACAGATAAGATCCGGCGCAAAGGCTCTCAGCTCATCCACCACGCTCTCATCCTTAAAGGTGGTGGGCTGTACCACGGTCAGGCCCTTTTCCACCGCGAATTCCTTCACCGGGGAGGGCGTCAGCTTCATGCCCCGATTCTTAGGGGTGTCGATCTTTGTATAAACAGCCACGATCTCATGGCCATCCTCCCAGAGCCGCTTCAAACAGGTCTTGGCGATCTCCGGGGTACCCATGTAGACGATTCTCAAGCTTCTTCCTCCTCGTAGAGCTCCTGGCCCTCTTCCTCCATACGCTGAAGATCCTCTTCAGTCAGGATTTGATCGGCACGATCCACAAATAGAATGCCGTCCAAGTGTTCACACTCATGGATGAAGCACCGTCCGATCAGGCCGGAAGCAGTATCGGTAAACTCGTTGCCGTTCCGGTCCAGAGCACGAACAGTCACCGTCATGGGACGCTTCACAACACCCCAGATTCCGGGCAAACTCAGGCAGCCCTCCAGACCATCCTGCTCCCCCTCCGTGGCAATGATCTCAGGGTTCACCAGTTCCAGAATGGTGCCGTCCTCCTTCTCAATGACCACGATCCGGCGGAGAATACCCACCTGGGGGCCGGCCAGCCCCACACCGCCGGAATCCTTCAGGGTTTCCACCATGTCATCCAGCATCACATGCAGGCGCTTATCAAAAACGGTAACAGGCCGGGACTTCTTCCGCAGGCTTGCTTCTTCGGTATCACGGGTCAAAATCGTTCTTAATGCCATCGTATTATCCTCCTGATCAGTCGATGGGATTGACATCCGCAGTGACTGTAATATTCTTATTTGCTTTGTCCTTTTTAAACCACTTCATCAGTGTTGAAATTACTTGTCTGAGCTGTTTGGAATTCTTCGCCAGAATGGTGAGCCGATAGTGGTAACGGTTCATTACCCGCACCACTCTGGCAGGGGCAGGCCCCATCACCATAACATTCTCGCCGCACCACTGATCGCTGCGGAGTACATTTCCAAGGGCCTCCCGAAAACGAAGGGCTCCTGCGGTAACCTCCCGCTCAAAGGGTCCGAAAAAGTCCAGACTGATCACATCACCGTAGGGAGGCGAGCGCCGAAGCTGCCGAAGAGGAAGCTCCGTCTCGTAAAAGGCGTCGTAATCCTGCTGCGCCGCCTGCAAAAGCACCTGATTCTCCGGCGTCATGGTCTGGATCACCGCCCGTCCGGTGACCTCTCCCCGTCCGGCTCGTCCAATGACCTGGGTGATCTTTGAGAATGTATTTTCTGCTGCACGGAAATCGTCGGTGTACAGGGACGCATCCCCATCCAGAACGCCCACCAGGGTCACATTGGGAAAATTCAGCCCCTTGGTCACCATTTGGGTGCCGATGAGCACAGGAATTCTCTCCTGCTGAAAGCGACTCAAAATCTTTTCATGGGGGTTGGTCGCACTGACCGTATCCGCATCCATCCGTATAGTCTCGATCCAGGGCCACAGGCTGTGGATCTCTTCCTCCACCTTCTGGGTGCCAGCTCCCACTGCCCGAAAGCTACTGCCACAGACAGGGCACAGCCCGGAGGCGGGCTGGGAATAGCCGCAGTAATGGCACATGAGCCGGTCATTGGCAGAGTGATAGGTCAAGCTGACGCTGCATCTCTGGCACTGAGGTACATGACCGCAGCTTGGACACAGCATGGTACGGCTTGCACCGCGGCGGTTTAGGTAGAGAATGGTCTGCTGTCCCGCCTCAAAATTCATCTCCATTTCCTCCCGCAGCACGCTGCTGATGGAGGTGGAGTTTCCGTTTTTCAATTCTTCCTTCATATCAGCCAGGATTACCTTAGGCATATCCTGACCGTTATATCGCTGATGCAGCTCCGCCAGATCATAGACGCCGGTTTTCGCCAGATACATGGTGTTCATACTGGGGGTGGCAGAGCCTAAGATCACAGGCGCATTTTCCTTTGCCCCTCGCCAGATGGCCACCTCCCGGGCATGATACCGGGGCGTCATCTCGGACTTATAGGTGGCCTCATGCTCTTCGTCCAGAATGATGAGTCCTAAGTCTTCTAGGGGAGCAAATACCGCAGAACGGGTCCCCACCACCACAGTGGCCTCACCGGAGCGAATGCGCTTCCATTCGTCATAGCGCTGGCCCACCTGCAAAGCGCTGTGGAGCACCGCTACACGGTCTCCAAAATGGCTCATAAAGGTCTGCATAAGCTGGGGTGTCAATGCGATTTCCGGCACCAGCACCAGGGCGCTCTTTCCACCCTCCAGCACGTCCTCAATGAGCTTTAAATATACCGCCGTCTTGCCACTGCCGGTGACACCATACAGCAGGCTTACGGTACTTTTCGCTTCAAACAGATGTGCCCGGAGCTTGCGGTAAGCCTGGGCCTGTTCTTCCCTGAGGCTCAGTGGCGCTGCTGCGGCAACCGCGTCAAATTTGGGACGTCGAAAGACCTCCCGATGGCTCAGTTCCAGATACCCCGCCTTTTCCAGGGCATTGACCGAGCTTACCGTGGCGCCGGTGAAATAGCACAGCTCCTTCACGGAGCAGCTTCCCAGCACCGCCAGCATTTCCAGCAGAGCCTTTTGCATGGGAGCCCGCTTTCTGGTCTGAGCATAGGCCAGAGCTTCCTCAGCAGACACAGTGAGGGAGGCGATTTTCTCAGTCTTGTCCCCCACATTGCGGATCAGTGCGCCCTCGCACAGCACCATTTTCTTATTCAGCAGCTTTTTCAGGCCCTTTTCGATGTCCTTATTCAGAAGTTTTTTCAGGTCGTTTTCCAAGGCCTGACCGCCAAGCTCCTTCAGGGCATTGCCCACCTCGACCGCATCGGGACTTTTTGGAAAGGCCTTTTCAAAATCCATCTCCTGTCCCAAAGCCGTCAGCACAACCGTGTCTTTGGCATGGAACCACAGTCCTGCCGGCAGCATGGCACGGACCGCATCAAAGAAGGTACAGAAATACCGCTCCCGCAAAAAGGCTGCCAGCCGCAGCATGGTGTCGTTCAGTACGGGACTTTCATCCAGCACCGTTTCCACCGCCTTGAGCTTTTCCCCTTCCCCTTCCCGGGTTTCCAGCACCAAGCCTTCGGTGCGCCGGTTTCCCTGTCCAAAGGGCACCACCACACGAACACCGGGGCGGCAGATCTCCGCCAGAGATTCCGGGATGAGATAGTCATAGGGCTTGTCGATGGCATACACGGCGGCAGCCACAACGATTTTCGCAATGTTCACGGTTCCGCCGTCCTCTCCATCTTGATATGCACATAAAAGCCCCCCGCCGCACCCTCGTCCAAGATGCGGCGCGAGGCATTTACACTGTTTCTCAGCGCAGATATTCTTCCTTCAAGGTAGCCGTCAGCTTGCCGTCGGCAATATCATGGACAGCCTGAGTCACGGGCTGCAGATCTGTAGGGATCTTATAGGTTTCGGTCTCAATGGCAACCTGGCGTGCCCGGCGCGCAATGACGTTTACGAGCAGATAGCGGCTCTCCACGTTCTCCAGCATGTCCGGCACAGGGGGATAAAGCATCATAATGATTCCTCCATTTTTATAACATCAATCTTTCTCTCTGCCCGCAGTTTTTCCGCAGTCAGAATTGCGTCTATATCATCTACGGTGCGCTCTGGCACATCGCTGACAACAATATAATCATACTTCCCAGCCTGAGAATATTCCCATCTGGCCTGCTCCAGCCGCTTTACGATATCCTCTTCCTTGGTATCGCCCCGACCACGAAGCCGCTGCTCAATGATATCGAAGGACTTGGCCACCAGGAACACCAGCACGGCATCCTTACAGCGCTCCTTGATCTGTAGAGCGCCCTGCACATCAATGTCCATGATGACATCAATGCCCTGATCCAGCCGCTGATCCACAGGCTGCTTGGGGGTGCCGTAGTAGTTACCCGCATACTGGGCATGCTCGTAGAATTCTCCCTTTTGGATCATCTCTTCAAACTGCTCACGGGTCTTAAAATGATAGGTAACGCCATCCTCATCGCCCTGGCGCATGGCTCGGGTGGTGGCTGAAACAGAAAAATACATCTCCGGGTGACAAGCCCGCATACCGGAAATGGCGGTACTCTTTCCCACACCGGAAGGCCCGGACAACACCAACAGCTTTCCACGTTCCATGTTATTCTTCCTCCTCCATGTCCACTTCCAAACCGGCACGCTTTACAATGGTCTCCGCAGGCAGCCCCGACAGCACCACATGGTCTGTATCCATCACCAGAACGGACTTGGTTTTCCGTCCACAACTGGCATCAATGAGCATGCTGCGCTCCCTGGCCTCCTGCACAAGACGCTTAATGGGGGCCGCATCGGGAGACACCACCGCCAAAAGGCGCTCTGCCGAGATCATATTGCCAAAGCCAATGTTCATGAGCTTCATAGCTTACCTCTTATTCAATGTTCTGGATCTGTTCCCGGATCTTTTCAAGCTGGGACTTGATATCCACCACGTTCCGGGCCTGTTCCACATCGTTACCCTTGGAGCCGATGGTATTGGCCTCACGGTTCATCTCCTGCATCAGGAAATCCAGCTTACGGCCGATGACACCGCCGCCCTGCAGCATGCTCTCAAGCTGTGCCACATGGCTTCTGAGTCGAACAGTCTCCTCATCCACGGCAACCTTGTCCGCATAGATGGCGGCCTCCTGAATGATGCGTGCCTCGTCAAGCTGCTGATTCGCCAGCACCTCCTGCATTTTTGCGGTAAGGCGGGCACGATAGGCCTCCACAGTGATGGGGCTGCGCTCTTCCACTTTGGAAACCAGTGCCAAGATCTCCTGAGACTTCTGGAGCAGATCCAGCTTCAGGGCTTCGCCCTCCCGCTGCCGCATGGCGTCAAACGCGTCCAGGGCCTGGGCAACCACGCCCAGAATGGAGGTCTTCACCTCATCCTCGTCCTCTTCCTGTTTTTCCACCAAAAAGACATCGTTAAACCTGGAAAGCAGAGAAACTGAGATATCCTCCCGCACCTGATATTCCTGTGCCATCTCATGGAGGGCATCCAGATAGCCCTGTACCACAGGCTTATTCAGGGTGATCTTTACGTTGTCTGCACCGGAGGAATTGATGGTGATAAACACATCCACCTTACCTCTGGAGATGGTTTTCTGCACCAGGGATTTTACCGAATCCTCCACATAGCTGTATACTCTGGGGAGCTTCACGCCGCAGTCCAGATAGCGGTTGTTGACAGACTTAATTTCTACTGTAATTTCGCCGCCGGAGAAAGTCCCCTGGGCGCGACCATATCCGGTCATACTTTTAATCATTTCCATATCATCCTTTCAGATGATTTTCCGGCAAATACATAAAGCCGTACATTGTATTATAACAAATCATTTTCCCTTTTGCAAGAGGACCCGACAAGATAAAAGGAGCTGCCGCAAAATGCGGCAGCCCTGAATCTAAAATAATTTATTCTCCGGCGAAGGCCGTGATCCGGAAGCGGATCTCCGTCCCCTTCTTTTTCTGAGAACGGGATACACCCACCGCCATCAGCAGCCCAAGGCAAAACCCGATAATGGCCATCAGATTGGCAGGCCCGGAAAAGTGCGCTGTCAGGAAATAGGCCAGGAAAAAGAGCACCAAGGGCAGCACATATACCAGTACGATGGCCGCAGCCACCTTCCTTGTAGCGCCTTCGATGACCACCTGATCTCCGGGACGTGCACCAATAAGGTTCTCTGCCTCCACGATGATCTTTTCCTTGGCAGCCATACTGCCGCAGCCTCCAGCACAGTGATCACAGTCACCGTGGCAGGCCGTGGGACGACTGTGGATCACCTTAGCGGTGGTACCGCTGACAGACAGAACTGTTACCTTCTGCGTCATTCCGTAGGCTCCTCTGTCTCTTCCGGCTCTGTCGTTTCAACGGGTTCTTCACTGGGTTCCGCGCTGGGCGACACCGTCACCATGACTTCTTCCACTTCCACCTGTTTGGAAATGGAAACCATAATGGTATAGCTGCCCATGGCTCCCACATCGGTAAAGCCGTCCACATAGATGGTCACAGGGACGCTGAACATACCCGTGGAAGAACCCAAGAAGCTGAGGTCTGCCACCGCCCGCACATTGCTGGAGCTGATGGCATCCATCACATCCGTGGGACCACGGAGCTTCACCTGGAGGGATGTGGTACCAATGGTTGCCAGAAGTTCCTCACTCTCCGGAACATTGGCCATCTCCAGATTGGTAATACGGAAGGTCTTTTCCGTCAGGCCCTTGAGCTCTAGGCTGACTGTGGCAGTATCCTCGCTCATAATGGTCATTCCATCCGGAATGATGATGTTATAGGTGTCGGAATAGGTACTTTGCAGGGAACTCAGGTCGATCTTCGCAATGGTCAGAGAGTTCAGCCCCTCCAGATCCTCCGCGTCACCCTTCACCGTTACAGTAGATGGCTCGATGTTTTCAATTACATTTTCAGCGGTTGCGCCGCCGCCCTCAATGTACTGGACCGTCAGCGGGATCTCCTTGACCATGTTGACCACCATCATAACGGAAACCTTGTCCACGTCGCACTGAATTTCCTCAGAGGCAACTTCGTTCCCCTCCTCGTCCATAAAGGCATAAGAAAGGGTATCGGACACGGTCTTGCTGACGTTGGTACGTTCCAGAAGCACCTGGGCATAGTCCACCGTAGCAATAATGTCCTGGGGGCCGCTGATGGTCAGGGACTGGTACTCCAGTTCAATGGCCTCCGGCATATAGCCCTCTGCCACATCGCCCTGGAATACCGCACGGAGCTCGATTTCCTTTGTGGTAAGCTTATCCACCTCAATGGTTACGGTGTTTCTGCTACGTTCCTCAAGGGAAATATCGTTGACACTTACAGTGTCCGGTAGCTCATACTGGTAGCTGATCTGCCACTGTCCGGGGCCTTCCACCTCACTGAGATTAGCAGTGACCACCACATTGGAGGCAGACAGCTTCTGAAGATCCTGGCGGTTCCCCCGAAATTTCAGGTTTACCGTCTGGTTTCTTCCCTCGGTCAGAGTAAGATTCCGGTCAGAAAACAGACCATCCTCATTGATAAAGGTCACAGGGATATTATAGACCCACTGCGTATCCTCCGGCGTCACTACGGTGACCACATAGATCCAAAGACACAGCGCAATCAGCACAGACAGCAGTAGGGAAATAATCTTATTCTTCTTCATGGCTGTCCTCATCATTCGTCTTCTTAAACTTCACTAAATACCGGCGTACCCGATGATGCACCGGGACCACCTCTTCTTCCATCAGCTCAGACTTCAGCAGCTTTGTCAGGTTTTCCGGGGTAAGATACCGCTTGAGATTGCCTCCCGTTGCACAGGAGATAACGCCGGTCTCCTCAGAGACCACCACCACCACTGCATCAGAATGCTCGCTGATGCCGATGGCAGCCCGATGCCGGGTGCCAAGGTCACGACTCAGATCCGGGTTCTCCGTCAGAGGCAGCACACAGCCCGCAGCGGCAACCCGATCCTCCCGGATCACCACAGCGCCATCATGCAGCGCGGCCTTGGGGAAAAAGATATTTTTCAGCAGTTCTGTGGAAACAGCAGCATCCACAACGGTGCCGGTCATAAAATACTCTTCCAGATTAGTCCCCCGCTGGAACACAATGAGGGCGCCCACCTTCTGCCGGGACATATTGCGGCAGGCCTGCACCACCTGTTCGATGGTACGCTCGGTGTCACCTTCCTGGACACGGGATACAAACAGGTCCTTAATGGAGCCGCCGCCCAGCCGTTCCAGGGCACGGCGAAGCTCCGGCTGAAACACCACAACCAATGCCACGATTCCTACATCAATGGCGGTACTGACCAGAAAATTCAGGGTGTTGAGATGCAGCATCTCAGAGGCATAGCTCAGAAGCAGCAGCACCACCACAGCCTTGACGATTTTACCGGCGGTACGTGACTTGGAAAAATTCAGGATCTTATAAACAAGGAAGGTTACGATCAGGATATCAAAAATATCCGTCGGAAAATTGATAATTGAAACCACATTCCGAATGCGGTTCCATAATAGCTCGAGTGTATTCAAAGCGTATCTCTCCGTTTCTGTCGGATGACGCAGGTTTACATATTCTTATTATACAAAACCGGTTTATAAATGGCAAGGCTGCATTCAAAAAATTTCGCCCTTCACAAAATCTTTACATTTCAGTCCCCATCTGCTGTTCCACAGCCCGAGCCAGAATCCGAATATCATTTTCTGTTGAGAAAGGCCCAGGGCTTACACGAATGGTTCCCTCCTCCAGGGTTCCGGCAGTTTCATGTGCCACTGGAGCACAGTGCAGTCCCGCACGAAGGGCAATGCCCCACTTCTTTGCCAGTGCTTCGGCAAACAGTACACAGTCCTGGCCCCCCGGCTGGAAGGACAGCACCCCGGTTTGATCCTCCCCCGTAAACACCCTGACGCCGGCTATCTCCCCCAACAGCTTTGCCGCAAGTCTCCCCAAACGCTGCTCGTGGCGCAGGATCTGGTCAATTCCTCTCCGCCGCACAAATCTGATTCCTGCCAAAAGCCCCGCCCCGCCGGGAATGTTATGGGTTCCAGGTTCCAGTCGATCCGGCAGGAACTCCGGCATGTCAAGCTCTCTGGAAAGGCTGCCTGTGCCCCCCTCCATCAGGGTCTTCGCATCCCATCCGCACAGAAGCAGACCTGTGCCGGAGGGGCCCAAGAGTCCCTTGTGTCCCGGCATGGCCACAAAGGCCGCCCCCAGCTTCTCCATATGGATGGGCAGAGTTCCGGCAGACTGAGAAGCATCCAGAACAAATGGAATGCCCCTGTCCCGGCACATTTGGGCAGTTTCCTCCACAGGCTGCACCCAGCCAAACACATTGGACACATGATTCATCACGCAGAGATCTGTCCCCCGCCGCAGCTTTTCATCCAGTTCATTCAGAAGCCGCTGCCTGTCAAACAATGCCCCTCTTGCAATCTCCACTTCTGCCCCAATGGCCCGTAAGGGCCGCATGACCGCGTTGTGCTCCATGCCCGAAACCACCACACGGCTCCCCCGCCCCGCCAGAGATTTGATGGCAATATTCAGCCCATGGGTGGCGGAAGTGGTCAGCACCACCCGGTCCGCCGGGCAGCCGAACATTTCTCCCGATTCATTTCTCAGGGCGAAAAGCATTTCCTCTGCCCCCTCGGAGGCTTTGGAGCTGCCCCGTCCAGGGGAAGCGTAGTTTTTCATTGCCCCGGTGACGCTGTCGATCACCGTCCGGGGCTTGGGCATGGAGGTTGCGCCGTTGTCCAGATAGATCACAGCCACACCTCCTGGGGTATCCCCCCGTCCATCCGGTAGCTTTTCTCAAAATTCGCTCCGGCCTGTTTCATTTTATCCGCAGCCCACACGCTTTGCGTTTCCGGGACCCAAACGCCATAGCCGCAGCCATTGACAGCGATACGGCTGGGCGTTTTCCCCAGTCGGGCAGGAACGCCGGCCTTTTGCAGCATATTTACCGCCTGTTTTGCCCTGGTTTGGGCACGGAAGGTAAAAAATATCATGCTCATAGAATCTCCTCCCATGAGCATGATACGCAAAATATTTCAATTTGTTCCGACCGTTTCGGACTTATATTTCCTCAATCAGACAAACGCAGTGGGCGCTGATGCCCTCTTCCCTGCCGGTAAAGCCCAGGCGTTCCTCGGTGGTAGCCTTCAGGTTGATCTGATCAGGCCAGATCTCCATATTGCCTGCCAGCGTCTCGATCATCTTTTCCAAGTGCGGTGCCAGCTTGGGCTTCTGTGCGATAACAGTGGCGTCCAGATTGCCAATGCGGTAGTTTTTCTCCTTCAAAAGGGCGCAGACCTTACGAAGCAGGATCTGGCTGTCAATATCCTTGAAGCTATTGTCGTTGTCTGGGAAATGTCGTCCGATATCCCCCAGTCCGGCAGCTCCCAGCAGGGCGTCCATGATGGCATGGGTCAGCACGTCGGCATCGGAATGGCCCAGAAGTCCCAGGGTGTGGGGAATTTCCACGCCGCCCAGGATCAGCTTTCGCCCCTCCACCAGCTTATGTACGTCATAGCCGTGTCCAATTCTCATGCCTGTTCCCTGCCTTTCAAAATAAGCTCCGCCACCTGCATATCCAGAGGGGTGGTGATCTTCAGATTTTCCTCACTGCCCTCAGTCAGATACACATGGACACCAAGGCCCTCCATAGCGCCGCAGTCGTCGGTATAGTTGAGTTTTTCCTTCTTTGCTCGCTGCCAGGCAGCCAACAGCAGATCCCGATCAAAAACCTGAGGGGTCTGTACCGCCCGCAGAGTGTCCCGATCCGGCGTATTCTCCACACGACCATCCTCGCTGATGACTTTGATGGTGTCCTTCACAGGCACCGCAGGGGCCGCGGCGTGGTAGCTCAGGGCCTTATCCACCGTCTTTTTGATGATTTCCTCAGTAACAAGAGGCCGTGCCCCATCCTGAATGGCTGCAAGAACCGTCTGTTTGCTGGCTGCCCGCAGGCCCGCTTCCACAGATTCCATGCGGCTGTCTCCGCCGGGAACCACAGCGCTGACCTTGTCAATGTGATAGGTTTTCACAAGCTGCTCCATGGTTTCCACCCGGTCTTGCCGTGCCACCACCACGATTTCGTCGATGCAGGAGGCGTTCTGAAAACGCTCCATGGTATGAACTATGACAGGCTTTCCGCAAAGATCCGCCATGATTTTGTCGATGCCCTGCATTCTGGAGGCACTGCCTGCCGCTACAATGACAGCGGTGCAATGGGTACGGTTCTTTTCCCGATGCCAGTCAAAAATTTTCATAGCTTCCCCTCAATTCTCAAAAGCTGTTCCAGCGCCAGCAGGATTCCCAGCTTGCCAGATTCATAGGTAATGCCGCCCTGGAGATAGGCCATATAGGGCGCACGCATGGGGCCGTCAGCGCTGAGCTCAATGGATGCGCCCTGCACAAAGGCACCTGCCGCCATGATCACATCGTCCTCGTATCCGGGCATAGCCCAGGGCTCCGGGGTCACATAGGAATCCACGGGAGCGCCCATCTGAACGCCCCGGCAGAAGGCCCGCAGCAGCTCCGGCTTGCCGAACTCCACCGTCTGCACAATATCGCCCCGATAGGCATCCATGGAAGGCGAGCTCTTATAGCCCAATTCCTCCATGGCTCCGGCGCAGAATACCGCGGTTTTCAGAGCCTGGGCCGTCACATGGGGTGCCATAAAGAAGCCCTGATACAGCAGCCGGTTCACATCCTGGCTACATCCGCATTCCCGACCGATGCCGGGACAGGTCAGCCGCATGGCTGCCATCTCCACCAGGTCCTCCCGGCCCACGATGTAGCCACCGGTGGGGGCAATGCCGCCGCCGGGGTTCTTGATGAGGGAGCCGGCCATAATGTCAGCCCCCACCTCTGTGGGCTCTGTTTCTTCCACAAATTCACCGTAGCAGTTGTCCACAAACACCAGAATATCCGGGTTTGCTTCCTTGGCTGCGGAAATGATCTCTCCGATCTCCTTCACCGTCAGTGCAGATCGAAGGGAGTAGCCTCTGGAACGCTGGATCATCAGCAGCTTTGCGCCGGGTTCCCGGACAGCGGCACAGATTCCGGGGATATCCGGCTTTAAATCCGCCGTTTCATCCACCTGACGGTATTTTATGCCCATTTCCATCAGATTGCCGGGGGCATTGCCGGTAACCCCCAAGACCCCCTGAAGGGTATCATAGGGAGGGCCAAAAGCGGAAATGACCGTGTCTCCGGGCCGCAGAATGCCGGAAATGGCACAGGTGATGGTATGGGTGCCGCTGACAAACTGGCTCCGAACCAATCCGGCCTCCGCGCAGAATACCTGGGCAAAAATCTTATCCAGGGCATCGCGGCCCAGGTCGTCATAGCCATAGCCGGTGGTGCCTACCAAATGAGCAGCGCTGACCCGGTGGTCCTGAAAGGCCTTGAGCATTTTTTCCGCATTTTTCTCCGCCACCGCGTCGATCCGTTCAAAGACAGGCCGGGTCTTTTCCGTAACACGGCGGGCAATTTCTCTTGTATTCTCAGAAATCATCTATTTTTCATCCTCACAAACGTAATATCAAAGGCTCATAACCACAGCCTTAAACCGATCTCCCCGTTCCTCAAAGTTGCGGAACCGATCAAAGGAGGTGCTGGCGGGAGAAAGGATCACCACATCGCCGCTGACAGCACGAGAGGCCGCCGTGCGGATGGCATCATCAAAGCCCTCGATGTCAATGATCTCCGGGTTAGTACCGTCATAACCAGGTACCTGCTCTGCCGCAGCCCGGATCTTTCCCGCAGTCATGCCGGTGAGCACCAGCAGCTTTACATGTTCCCGCAGTTCCGGCCCAAGGTCATCATAAGCGATGCCCTTATCCTTGCCGCCAGCCACCATAATGACCTTCTCCGGGAAGCTTCTCAGGGCAGCCTTGGTACGGTTAGGGGAAGAATCAATGGAGCTGTCATAGTACCGCACCCCATCCTTCACTCTCACCAGCTCGATACGGTGGGCCACACCGCCGAAGGTACGGGCCAGTTCGATCATGGTCTCTTTTCCCACAAGACCCTCCACCGCACAGAAGGCTGTCATGTAGTTTTCAATGTTATGAACACCGGGAATAAGGATCTGGGAGGCATCCATAATCTCTGTTTCCTTTTCCCCATCTACACGGCAGATCATGTTGTCGCCCCGGAGGTAATAGCCCCGTTCCACCCGCTGCTTCCGGGAGAATTTCAGCACCTTGCCCTTTGCCTTGGGGGTCAGGGCGTTGGTAAGTTCATTGTCCAGATTCAGTACCACGGTATCATTCTCATTTTGATGGAGATAGATGTTCTCCTTGGAGGAAACATACTCCTCCATATCCTTATGGATATCCAGATGGTTGGGAGAAAGATTGGTGATCACAGAGACCTGAGGGCTGACGGTCATACCCATGAGCTGGAAGGAGCTGAGCTCCACCACCGCCACATCATTTTCCGTCATTTTTTCAGCCAGGGGTAGCAGGGGCGTACCGATATTGCCGCCGCAGTAGACCGTCTTTCCTGCCCCTTCCAGCAACCTTGCCACCAGAGTGGTGGTGGTGGTCTTTCCGTCAGAGCCGGTAATACCAAAAATCTTGCAGGGGCAGACCGCAAAGAAGGCCTCCATCTCAGAGGTGATAATGGTGCCATTCTTCTTTAGCTCCACCAACTGGGGCGTATTGAGGTTCAAACCGGGGGTACGGAACACCACATCCGCCTGGATGTGCTCAAGATAGTCATCCCCCAGCTTTAGGACAGCACCCATTTTCTCAAGCTCCAGCACTTCGGGAAGAAGCTTCTCTCTGGGGGTCTTATCGCAGCACAAAACGGAAATGCCATGCTCCAAAAGCAGCTTTACAAGGGGCCGATTGCTGATACCAAGGCCAACAACGGCAACACGTTTGTCCTGAAGGGCTTTAAAGTATTCATTCACTGTCATACGGATCAGTCCTTAATCATAATTTTTGTTTGCTAATGTTATATTATACTATAAAAAACTTTTTTTGCAATGTATTTGACAAGCACCCGAAATTAAAGTATCATATAGGGCGTGACCTGGCCGGACAGCCGCGTGAGGTGCGCCGAAAGG
>CAZEPQ010000010.1:0-27483 GCA_964514175.1 uncultured Oscillospiraceae bacterium | reverse complement strand
ACTGGTGTATCTCCCGTCAGCGCAAGTGGGGCGTGCCCATTCCCATCTTCTACTGCGACAAGTGCGGTGCGGACATCGTCACCCCCGAGACCATTGATCATGTGGCAAACCTGTTCCATGACCACGGCTCCAACATCTGGTTTGAAAAGACCGCCGATGAGCTGGTGCCTCAGGGCTTCAAGTGTCCCAAGTGCGGCCATGTCCACTTCTCCAAGGAAACCGACATCATGGACGTTTGGTTCGACTCCGGCTCCACCCATGCTGCCGTGGTGGATCAGCGGCCTGAACTGACCTTCCCCGCCGATGTTTATCTGGAAGGCGGCGACCAGTATCGCGGCTGGTTCCAGTCCTCCATGCTGACCTCCATCGCTGCCAAGGGCGTTGCTCCCTACAAGACCATCATCACCCACGGCTGGACCGTTGACGGTCAGGGCCGTAAGATGAGTAAGTCTCTGGGCAACGGTGTCACCCCCGACGAGCTGCTGAAGGACTACGGCGCCGACCTGCTGCGTCTGTGGGTATCCTCCGCCAACTATCAGGAGGATATGCGCATCGACAAGAACATCCTCAAGCAGCTTTCTCAGGCCTATCTGAAGATCCGCAACACCGCCCGCTATATGCTGGGCAACCTGAATGGCTTTGATCCCAACACCGATATGGTGGAATTTGAGGCCATGACGGAGCTGGATCAGTGGGCCGTTGCCAAACTCAACGAGCTGGTAAAGACTGTCCGTGCTGCCTACGAGCGTTATGAGTTCCACAGCGTGTACCGTGCCATCTACAATTTCTGCGTGGTGGATATGTCCAACTTCTATCTGGATATCATCAAGGATCGCCTGTACTGCGGCGATGACGCTGATCGGGCCGCCGCTCAGACCGCCCTTTATATCATTCTGGATGCCATGACCCGTATGCTGGCTCCCATCCTGGCCTTCACCTCCGAAGAGATTTGGGCCGCTATGCCTCACGCCTCCGGCGACGACGCTTCCTGCGTGCTGCTCAACGACATCCCAACCTACAACGAGAAGCTTGTTCTGGATGGGAACACCGCCGCTCAATGGGATCAGGTCATTGCCCTCCGTGCTGATGTGAACAAGGCGCTGGAGGAGGCCCGCGGTCAGAAGCTGGTTGGCAAAAGCCTGGACGCAGAAATCACCCTGTATTTCAACGACGAGGGCAAGGCCGCTTATGCCGCCATGGGCCAGAAGGATCTCTCTGAGATCTGCATCGTCTCCAAGGTCACTGTTGCCGAGGGCGAAGGTCAGGGCGTTGCTGGCGAGAACTTCCCCGGTGTCACCGTGGCAGTTACCCCCTCCGAGGCTCCCAAGTGCAGCCGCTGCTGGATCCACAACGAAAACGTGGACGAAGAACTGGAGCTTTGCCCCCGCTGCGCTCAAGTCTTCAAGAAAATCTCCCTGTAAGGATCAAAAATCGTTTTGCCCTGTCCCGGATCTCGGGACAGGGCATTTTGTCGCATATGGGTTTTCTCTTTCCTCACAGATGAATTTACATATAGACATGGGACAGCGCTTTTGCTAGAATGGCAATAGAAGCCATGGTAATACCATTTTTCCGGAGGTAGAAGGAATGCTCAAGAAAGCAAGAGACTTCGTCAAGTTATTTATTGGCGTTGATATCGCAACGCTCATCGGCAAGAGCCTGTTTATTTGGTGGGATTATAAAAATCATCCCGGGTTCTACGCAATGCAGTCCGCCCCATGGTATGTGGAGATCATGGCATCTGCCATCGTCACCTTTGTTGTTGCGGTGGCAGCATTTGTCCTGTATCTTTACCTGGGCCATGTCATAAAAAAGCGAAATAAAGAATAGCAACCCCAGAAGGGAAAGTCTACATCCCCTGTAATCCTGCCCGGATTCACCCAACTTCCACGGTGATTTTTCCCACAGTAACGGCGGTGACGGTGGAAATATCCAGGAAATTGCCCCCAAAGTCGCTGTCCAGGATCAGGCTAAGCCCTCCCGTGGCCTCGTCATAACCGCCGCCGAAGCCCTTTGAGATCACCCGGTCATTGCCGTCGGCACAGTGTACCGTCACCTGTACCAGGTTTTCAAAATAGTCCACCTCATGGAGAACATGATCCACCAGCTCATCATATTCCGGGGATCCTTCTTCCGGAGCCTCTTCCATAATCTCCAGCAGGTTCGGCACCTCCACCTGGATGCTCATGGGCGTCAGACTGACGGCGCCCACCGTTTCCCCCTCCTTTTCAAGCTGGAAATCCAGGGCCAGGGTATCATACTCAGGGGTCCAGCTCAGGTAAATCGGCCCGGACAGTGCCGGCTCTTCCGTTTCGCTGTAATACAGATTCTCAAACCAAATGGTCATGGGACCGCCTTTTTCGCCATCGTAGTCGGTCATTAGCAGATAGGACACTGTTTTCGTCTGGGCATCTACCTGCTTGGGTAAAAAGCTGCCGCTGGAATCGATGCCCAATTCCATCCAGTAATATCCCGGATCCTGCTCAATTGCTTCGCAGGTCAGGTTCTCCAAAATATCCGACTCCAACGTCCCTTGGAACCACTGGGCAGAAGCCGTTGCGGGACCGGTATACCAGTTTCCTGTGGCCTCGTCCTTGGTGGAGAACAGGGCCAGGGTTTCTTCCCGCAAGCCTTCACTGTCCACCTTCAGGTTTTCCACGTCAAAATCCTCCGGGAGTTGCAACTCCACGATGGCATATAGTTCATTGCCGTCGGTGATGGTCTGCCGTACCGACAGGGTGGCCCCATCCCGGGTGACAGAAGCGGTGGGTGTATCCATATTTCCCGCCATTTCCTCCCGGATCTCCTCTGTGGGTGCAAATCGGTTTGCGAATATTTCGTCCCACTCTGAGATGATATAGGCCGCGCCGGCGGTGACAGCCATAAGCCCCGCCAAAATCGCCGCGATCAGAACCAATCGAGCGGGGCGACCAAGGGATGTTTTCTTCTTCATAGGCGCCTCCTTTGCCTCCAGAATCAGGTCTCCGGCAATATGCTCCATGGCAGAAAGCAAAATTTCTTCTCTCACAGCCAGATCCCCTCCTTTTCAAGATGGTGTTTTAGTTTCATTCTGGTGCGATGCAGTTGGGATTTTACCTTGGAGGGAGTAAGCTGCATTCTCTCCGCAATGGCCGAGATGGGTTCCAGATACCAGTACCGCAGCACAAAGCATTTTCGTGGAATTTCCGGCTGATTTCTTAAAAATTCCGTAATCTTTTCCGCCAGAAATCGTTCATCCATGGCGGTCTCCGGGGTTTCCACAGCGGAAACACAGTCTCTTAGTTCCTCCAGGGCAAAAACCACCTGATCGCCGCCCCGCTTTTCCGTAGCCTCCGCTTTCCGGCGGTCCAGGGCCAGATTCCGTGTGATCCTGCCCAGGAACAGCTTTAAATTATCCGGCTTTTTCGGTGGAATGGCGTTCCATGCCCGAAAATAGGTGTCAGAAACACATTCCTCGCTGTCCTGCCGCACCGCCAGAATATTATTGGCGATGTTTGTCAAATAACCCCCGTATTTTGCGGCGGTCTCCACGATGGCGTTTTCGTCCCGATCCCAGTACAGCCCAATAATTGCCCAATCCTCCATTGCATCCCCTCCTCTCTTTTCCGCATCGAAAAGGCCTTTCACCTATAAAGACGAGAAATCTGGGCATTGGTTGCCCCAAGCTCGATTTTTCTCCCAATAATTTGAACACCCCGACGATTTTTTGCCGTCGGGGTGAAGCGTTATTCTTCCATATTCAGTTCATAGGTACACAGATAGAACAGGAAGTTGGTCATCTGGTATCGGCTGATGCGGGAGGTATAGTTGTCAAACAGCTCCGTCAGCTCGGAATCCCTGGTGGTGATGTTTTCCGCATCCAGCCACAGAAAGGCCCCAATGGTCTCCTGGGTCATACGGGGATACTCCAGTTCGTATTCAGCTACCGTCCCTTCGTCTACCGAGGTGTCCACGCCCATGTATTCCGCAAACCGCTTAATGAGAATGGCTGCGGTACGGTAGTCCGCATCGTCATTCCAGCGGTTTTTCAGGTCATCCTCCCGGACAATTCCCTGCTCCCAGGCCCAGCACATGGCCTCGTAATAGGGATGGGAGGCGGTAAATTCGCCCCGAATGTATTCCTCCGGCATCTGGAAGGCCGTTTCGGGACGCTCCGCAATGCGGTACATCACATCCACGAATTCTCCCACCTCGGCCACATAGCGTCCGCCGAAGGTATCCTCCGCCACAGGATCCACATAGCCGTTTCGGTACATGTACAGCACGCTGGCCTGGTTGAAGATGTTCTGAATATCGGTGAACACCACCGTTTCCTCCAGCGCGCCCTCGGCGCTGTCCTCTCCAAAGACATGGGCATAGTAGTCGTTGTTGAGAATGCTGGTGGACAGGGCAAACTTATTGGAGATATACAATCTGTACTGGTCCACCAGCTCCTGTGAGATTTCTTCCCCCTCGCTGTGGGGATAGGCCATCTCCGTGGCGCTGTCGTAGCGGAAGGTGTCGGTGATAAAGCTCTGGTCCGACAGCACCGCCACATGGATTCCTGTGGACAGCACATCGGTGCCCTGCAAAAGCCGGGAATCATAGCTGACACCGAACAGGTTCAGCAGAGTGGGCAGAATGTCCGCCGTGGAGCAGTATTCATCCACATAGACATTCTCCCGGAGGCCGGGAACGTAGCAGATAAAGGAGTTGCGGTACTTCTCGAATACCGTATCCAGCTCCTGTCCCGCCAGTTCGTTGTATTCCTCTTCGGTGAGGCCGTAGGGATAATGGTCATTGGTCAGAACGATGCAGGTCTTGTCGGCGATCCCCGCCTCCTCCAGCCGCTCCATCAGGTACTGGAGGGCATATTCCAGCTCCAGATTGCAGGCAAGATAGGCCTTTACCGCCTCGGAGTAGTTCAGCCCCTCCACATCCGCCTGATTCTTGGCGCTCATGGTATTCTCCCAGTTGTACTGATAGTGCCCGCTGAAGGTCATGTAATAGGCGTGGAAAAGCTGACCACTTTCGATATAATCGTCCACGGATGCCATCATCATTTCCAGGTCTGAAGAGGGCCAGTCGATCTGAATGTCCAGGCCGGAATCCGCCGCCTTGAAGGTATAGCCCATGTTTGCATGGGTGATGTTTCGATTGTAGAAATCGCCAATGTAGTTGTGGTAGGCCCAGGTCTGATAACCCTTCTCCTTCAATGCGTTGCCCAGGCAATAGGGCAGATAATTGCCCGAGGACACATCGAAGCTGGACTGGGTCTTGGTACGGCTCATGTCCGGGTAAAGGCCCATACAGAAGGTATACTCACCGTTGGTGGTGACGGACTGATAGGAGCCGTAGTAGTTTTCAAAGATGATGCCCGTGGTACTGAGCTTGTAGAGGGTGGGTGTCAGTTCCTCGGAAATGAGCCAGGGACTGAAGGACTCAGCACAGATGGTGATCAGGTTATAATCCTTCAGCATCCCCGTGTAGTCATTCTTTCGGGTGGGCAGGGTGGTGGCGAAAAATTCGTCCAGGCTTTTCAGCATTTCATCATCAGTGGTTGCTGCCAGGGCGGAAAAGTCAATGTCCTCCACGTTGTATTCCTTGGTGGAGAATTCTCTTCCGGCCCGGGTTCGGCCCAGAAGTCCGTCGGTAATGAGGGAATCTTCCTCGCCCACCCCCAGGAGCATATAGCACAGTTCCTGCTCTGTGGTGGCAAGCATACCCACATTCTTGTAGCTGGTATCGGTGGAGGTGTTCACGTTGGTGAGGATCTCATAGACAGAGAAGGTCTCCGTCCGACCTACAAACAGGAACCCGGCGATAATCAGGCTGAGTGCGCCCAACACCCCCAAAGACCCCAGGCTCTGCCTCCAGGACACCCGGCGCTGCGGTGCCTTTCCCCGGATCAGCAGCACGATCAGCAGAATCAGGGGCACCAGAAGCAGCAGGATCTCCAGAATATTCTGACTGATGCCGTATAAGATCTGGCTCCAGAAGTTGGTCAGCACATCGCCGCCCATGGCAGCCTGGTTGATGGGCATAAAGTTACCGAAAATGGCATGGTACACCAACTGCACCTCGGCATAGATCACCTGGGCTCCCACCAGAATGCAGGTCAGGGTCCTGCCGGGGATCTTGGGCAGCATGGTGCAGAAAAACGCACAGATATTGCCTGCTGCCAAACCAAACAGAATTGGGTAAATGATTCGAAAATCAACGCTCTTATACACACAAATATGGAGGCATATCTCCACATAGACGCTGACAAAGCACAGCAGCAGCGTGCTGTCCATCCACTCATGCCACAGGGCACGGCGAAGCACCGGTCCCGATATGGGAGGCATGTTGAAATTCTCCACAGGTTGATTCTTATTTTCTTTTCCTTTGTGGTGGTGCTTTTTTCCGGTTTCCGAAGGCGGCTCTAAAACAGCCGTTTCATTGTCGGCACCCGACTGCCCGGCTGACTTATGTTCCTCCATAAGGATCTCCTTTCTCAAAACGAGTATTCTATGAAAAATCTTTGCGAACTTCCTGTAAACCCCGCACATCATAACCCAAACCTGCAAAAAAAGCAACTGTCCTTTTGGAAAGTTCATAAAACTTTAAACTCCCTAGGAAATACAGGAATGGCCTCCGGCGAAGCCGGGGGCACAAAATGCTGCGGATATACCTTCAATTACAGCGCTGAATTCCCTAAAAACCGACGCACCCCCGGAGGGGTGCGCCAATAATATTTGTGCTTGTAAATCTACTTTTGACCTGGGTCATGCGTTGGCACGGTCATACGCGCCCTGGATGATGTCCGTAAGGGCATCCAGATTCATGCCTTCGATGTCGGCAACGTAGCTCTCCCAGGTGGCGTCATCATTGATGTCCAGATCGCCGTTGATAAACTGCAAGGCAGAGGTGGAAACGTAGGTGATGATGTCGCTGTAAAGTCCCGCGGCCTCGATGCCTTCTTCGGAAGTAAGCTGAGTAGAGGAGCCAAGAATCTGGCTATTGTTCTTGTTGGTAGCCCACGCCTCGAAGCAGCTCAGCTCACGCTCGCCAAACTCAAAGGACAGGCGTCTGTCGTAGACAACACCGGCAAGGTCCTTTGTAGCAATGAAGGTGGATGCGGTGGAGGTGGTATCGAAGGTAGCAATGACGGCGGGGTCAAAGGCAGGCTCGCCTGCTTCGTCATAGTACCAGCTTTCCAGCTCATGGCCGCTGCCCTGCTCATAACCGAAGTTGTACAGAAGGGAGCCTTCGTAGCTGTAGCCGTAGTCGATAAATCTGCAAGCAGCCTCCACTTCCTCGCACTGGGAGGAAATACAAAGCACGGTGGCAACGCTGTCGATCATAGTGGTCTCTTCGAAGAAGGGAATCGTCGCACCGGATTCCTCCGCCAGATCCTGTACAGGCCACCAGTTGCATTCGGTGTCGCCGTACTGTTCGGCTGCAGCCACGGAGTAGTTGCCGCCAAAGGGCTGGTTGGAGTACATATAGCCGGTGGTGCCGGTGGCACATGCGGTCATTGTCAGCTCACCGAAGGGGTTCGTACCACGGTTGAGCATGTTCTCAAAGTGAATGAGGTCTTCTTCATAGAGCTGATGCAGCCACTGGAGGAACTTTCTGGTGCCATCGGTGGTAGCGCCGTAAACCACCTCACCATCCACCTGATAGTAAGCGTTCAGAGCATTGCCGCCGCCCATGGCGTTGGTGGAAAGCTCGGCCATGGAGCCGAAGCCGCCCATCAGCAGGCCGTCAGCCATGGAAATGGTGTTGTAAAGGCTCAGAGGCTCGATGGCACCCTTCTCAGTCTTGAAGGCACGCAGAACTTCGATCATCTCGTCATAGGTGGTGGGGACTTCCATATCAAGGTCCTCCAGCCAGTCCATACGTACGAATGCACCCATATCAGTGGGATTTGCACACTGGTCCTTAATGGGGTAGATGCACAGGAACATGCCGCCGTCCTGAACCTCTCTCAGAATGTTCTGATCGGAGTTGATGATGGTCCAGTAGTTGGGCATTACCGCCTCCAGGTAATCGCTCAGATCGATGATAAGTTCCTCTTCATAGGCTGCCTCTACACCGGGGGTATAGCTGGCAAGGTTGAAAAGGTCGGGATAATCACCGGAAGCGATAATCAAGTTCAGCTTGTCAGTGGCAGTGGTGGTATCAAAGGTGGTGACCTCCACATTGACACCGGTGATCTCCTCCAGAGCGGACCAGATTTGATGGTTATTCAGGTCACTTCCGGGCAGATATGCCAGAGCAGAGGTTTCATAGCCGAAGCTATAGGTCAGGGTCACAGGCTCATCCACTACGGGAAGCTCAGTATGCAGGGTCGTGAGCATCTCCTTAAAGGGCTTGAAGTCGTTGTTGGCGTTGGACTCGGTAAAGTCCAGAACCTCCGGTTCCGGCTCTGTCTCTTCCACAACGGACGCTTCCTCCGCAGGGGCCTCCGGAGTTTCTTCAGCGTCCTCGGCCTGAACCGGGGCTTCAGAAACCGTTTCCGCCACGCTCACTTCGGAAGCTGTGGCCTCAACACTTTCTACAGTGCTTGCCGGGGCGGAACCGCCGCAGGCACAGAGAGAAAACAGAACGGCCACTGCCATGAGAAGCGCAAACAATCTCTTTTTCATTTTCATTCCTCCTTATTTTATTTGGATTTATCCACTCCCATTATACTACCGGAATCCCATTCCAAGAAAGTGATAGAATCTGCACTGGTGTTGCATTACCTGCAAACTCTCCCAAAAACAAGCCACATATTGACAGAAGGAGGAAAAGTTCGGAAATCCCCCAAAAACGCTGCTTCTTACGATGCTATGCAAATCACCCCCTGATACCGGGGATGTATCAGGGAGTGAAGGTCTGTCACAATGCAGCAGCTTTCATATTATTTCAAGGCCTCTGGATTCACGGTAACACCAAGCTCCGCAAAGGCTTCCAGCGTATTGGTCATGGTGTCATACAGCGTGATATAGGAGTAGCAGGTATTGCTCCAAGCGTCATACTCCTGCTGCTGGTCATAGGGAGAATCGTAGTAAATAAACTCAATATTTCCGTATTCCGCCTGACCGGAAGTGAAGTAACTATGGAAGTTGTTCATCATATTGCCTTCCCGGATATCCCGGCAAACGGCCTCGTAGATGAGATAGCCTTCCTCTTCCGTCAGCTCCATAGCGTTGGTTATCATCTTTTCCCCTTCCAGCAGCAGATAGGGCACATCCTCCTCCGCACCGTCCACTTCATAGTAGCGGCATGCACCGTACAGCCAGCTTCGGCTCATGTCGTCGGCGGTGATGTCCGTATCCTGCCAGGGGAACCAGCTCCGGTAATTGTATTCCGGCGTATCCATAAGCGTCAAAAAGGCCTGTATAATGTCCGCCTCCAGACCGCCCAGAATGTAATACTGACGCTTCAAAAGCACATCTCCATCTTCATCGTAGTAGTAGACAGAAATGCTGTTTACATCCCGGTAGGTGGTGTTGTTGCTCAGCTCATCCATGTTTCTCAGCACTGTTTCGTGGAATTCCAGGGCATCCATGGGGTCCACTTCCACAGAGATGCCGTGCATCTGGAGCTTCGCCTCGGACACCTGGCCCAGATCCGGGGTTCGGTTGACATAACCCACAACGTCCAGATTGCCGCCCACCAGGATCAGCAGTGTCAAAGCTGCCAGGGTCAGGCACTGGGCCAGGTTGGTTTTCTGGAATACACGGAAGGTCTTACGGATCACCATTTCCGCCGCGATCCAGCCAACGATCAGCAGCAGAACCACCATCAGGGCAATGACCGGGAAGGAAATATCGTCATAGGGATTGATGGACAGCACCAGAATTACCGTTCCGCCCAGACCTGCCATCAGTGCCACCAGCACCTTGCAGAGGGTGCGGATAAAGGGGAAGGCGATCATCTCGCCGGCAGTCTCACCCTTGCGGATCTGATACAGGAATCCCCCAAGAACCAACAGCAGGATGCCTGCCACCCCATAGATCACAAAGGGCCAGGGATTATACCCATAGGGCAAACCGATGCCGTCTTCCGTGTACAGAGGAGAGGTATATCGCGTTAGCTGCATCACCGGGGTCAGCCAATTTGCCGCATCCGGCAGCAGGACAGTCTCGTTAAATCCGGGCAGAATATACCGTGCCACACCGGCGCCGCCTGCCAAAATTGCCACGGCAGCGCAGTTCATGCCGCCGTACAGCAGCAGAGCGCCAAAGCTCTGCCCCGCCAGGGTGCAGGCCACAATGGCAATGGCATAGAAGATGGTGAAGGAGGCAGTGGTGATACCCATGAGCTGCACCGCCGGGAATACCTCCACCCCCAGCACGGCAGCCATAATCATAATAATCAGCACCGACAGCAGCGCAGGCACCAGCGCCATCAGATATCCCGTCACCACATTGGTGATGTAACTGCATCGGCGCTTTAAAGGCAGACCGTGGTAGAACTGGATCTGCTTCCGTCCGTGGATGTGCTGCATCACCATAAGGGCGCTGATGATGGCGGTGAAAAACTGGGTCAGCACCAGCAGGCCTCCAAACCCATAAATGGAGGTTCGAGCGTTATATTGCATCGATTCTGCGGTGTCTGCCAGAACCGTACCGGCCTGGGGCGTATAGGGATTCAGCGTAAAGGTATGGCCGAAGTCGATCATGGAGTTGTAGTAGTTCGGCACCATCACCAGAGTAAGAAACAGGAACACAAGCACCGGCAGCGGCCAGAATCGCTTCAGATCGTGCTTGGACAGTGTGGGGTTAAAGCAGGATGTCTTGTACCGCATAGTCCATACCTCCCAATTCGTAGATGAATATCTCCTCCAATGTCAGCGGCAGGGCCTCCATGTAAAGGGGATTGTAAACAGACAGCTTGGCCTGGGCCAGATCCGGGGGACAACGGAGAATGTAGGTCTGCATTCTGCCCACCGAAGATTGGTGCAGCACATGAAGGTTTTCAGGCTTTTCCGGTGCCGCCTCGGGGAACAGGACCTGAATTTTTGTCACGCTGTCCTGTAGCTCAGAAAGGCTCCGCTGCAAAAGCACTCTGCCGTGGTGCATGATGCCCACATGGTCGCAGACGTCCTCCAATTCCCGCAGATTGTGGGAGGACAGCAGTACCGTGGTGCCGTGCTCTGCCACGTCGCCCATAAGAATGGACCAGACCTGCCGCCGCATCACCGGGTCCAGGCCGTCCACCGGCTCATCCAGCACCAGAATCTCCGGGCGGCAGCTCATGGAGAGCCAGAAGGCGCTCTGCTTCAGCATACCTTTGCTGAGGCTGCGAAGGGGCGTCCTTTCGTCCACCTCAGAGAACACGGACTTTAGTTTTTCGTACCGGCCCACGTCAAAAGTGGGGTAAATGCCCCGATAGAACTTCATTAGATCCCTTGTGGTGGCATGCATGTAGTGGTAAATATCATCGTAGATGCAGAGCATCCGACTTTTGACCTCCGGGTTGTCGAAAACCGGCTGTCCGTCCACGGTGATACTGCCGCTGTCGGGCTGATAAATGCCCGTCAAATGCCGGATCAGGGTGGATTTTCCCGCGCCGTTGGGCCCCACCAGGCCGTAAACCGTGCCTGACTGCACCGTCAGGGTGGTTTCGTCCAGGGCTTTGACCTTTCCGAAGGTTTTGCTTACTTTTTTGATCTCGATCATGTGGATTCCTCCCCTCTGTAGGCGGTGGCGATGACGGCCTGAAGCTCCGTTTCCGTGGTTCCCAGGATCTTCAGCTCCCGGGTCAGGCCCAGCAGCTCACCCATCAGTTCTTCCTTTCGCCGCTGGGCGGCGATGTTGTCGGCTGCAGCAAAGGCCCCCTTGCCTGCCACGGTGTAGATCAGCCCCAGATTTTCCAGCTCCCGATAGGAACGCTGGATGGTGTTGGGGTTGATGGCAAGGGAGGCTGCCAGCTCCCGCACGGAGGGGAGCTTTTCTCCCGGTCCAATGGCCCCGGAGAGAATGAGCTGCCTTAGGGCGTCCCGAACCTGCTCGTAGATGGGCCGTGGATCCTTGTAGTTGATACTCAGCATGGCGGCACCTCCTTCTGTGTTAACTGTATTACTTGCCTTGGTACAGTTATTATAAAGCGACTCCGCCCCACTGTCAACAGGGCGGAGTTTAAGGAATATTTAAGATACGTTTAATTTGCGGGGCAGGCAGAATGCTTGGCTCCATAAACATGAGTTCCGGCTGTTTTTTGCCATTTGGTAGAGACTGCCATTGTGCCCAAGTAATGTGGAAAACAAAGTGCGGATTTGTCGATAATTACCCTTGCTTTTTCCTTGTTGGGTGATATAATGAACACGTCTTTTAACATCGTTCTGGTGGACTGGCTGCCAAAAGCGGTCACAACTCCTTCAGAAGCCGGTGCAGGAACCCTGGGAGGAACAGGTGCGTCTTGTACCGTTTTATTCTTTCTTGGGGGGTAATCGTATGATCGACGGAAATACGCTGCTCATTGCCGGGTACGCGAAACTTCCCGCCAATATCACTGCTGAAACAGTATACAGCAATCTTGTTCTCGTGGTTATCATTGACAAGAGAACAGGGGTAATACTGGATGCAGAACCCTCTGTGGTGACTGCCTTGGCCAAGAACTATATTCGCGATATTATGTGCGGCTACGACATGAATAACGGGCCCGAAGAACTGCTGGCCATCTTTAACGAGTGCTATCACGGCAACGCAAAGCGCGCGCTGGAGACTGCGGTCCGCATGGTATTTACAAAATACCGCGACTATAAGGAAGCAACTATATAACGTTCGCCTTTTTTACGGAGGAAGTCCCAAAAGGACATATAAATCAGTGAAAAACCGGTATCACAGACAGCAGTTTCTGCTGCCTGCGGTATCGGTTTGTTTTTTTGAGAGGAAAGGGAATTTATGCAGGACAGCAACAATATCTTAATTTCAGGCTATGCCAAACTTCCCGCCAATACAACGGCAGAAGCGGTTTACAATATGCTGGCAGTGGTCATTTGCTTTGACAAGCGTAGCGGCATCATCCAGCAGGCGGAGGTAACGGTGGTCACTGATCTGGCCAGAACCTTTGTGTCGGATCTGATGGTGGGCTATAACCTCAATGACGGCCCTGAGGGGCTCATTGAAATGTTTGAGAATCAGTATTACGGTCACGCCAAGCGGGCCATGGAGACTGCCATCCGTACAGTCTTCGTCAAGTATGTGGACCTTCATCTTTCTGTAGGATAAAGGTCGGAGGTGAGGTAAAAGAATGAGTATTTCCGGTTTTCAGCTTTTGGGGCTGCTGATCAGTATTCTGGGTATCGCCGGTCTTGCGGTGTATTCCGGAACCAGAACCCAAACCTATGACAACGTAAACGGAAGCCCCATTATTGCCGGTATCCTGATGGGTACGCTGGTGGGTGGCTCCTCCACGGTAGGTACGGCACAGCTTGCCTACACCTACGGCATGAGTGCCTGGTGGTTCACCCTGGGCGGCGGCATTGCCTGCCTGATTTTGGGGTTGGGCTTTGCAGTGCCCTGGCGCAACTCCAAGTGTATGACCCTTACCGGCATCATCAGCAAGGAGTTCGGCTCCACCGCCGGTCTTGCGGCTTCCCTTTTGAACGCGGTGGGTACATTTATCAACATTCTCTCCCAGTTGATCGCGGGAACGGCTGTCATTGCCGTTATTTTCCCGGAGCTGCCGCTGGTGCCCTCCCTGATCATTACCGCGGTGTTTATGGCGGTATATGTGCTGTTCGGTGGCACCCAGGGCGCAGGTCTGGTAGGTATTTTGAAGCTGGCACTGCTGTATGTTTCCATGATCGGCTGCGGTATTGTGGTGCTGTGGCTCTGCGGCGGTATCTCCGGCTTTGACAGCCTGGTTGCCTCCATCGACAATCCCGATAATGTAAATTTCTACTCCCTCTTTGCCCGTGGCGTCAGCAAGGATCTCAGCGCACTGTTCTCTCTGGTGCTGGGCGTACTGACCACTCAGACTTATGCCCAGGCAGTCATGTCCGGCAAGTCTGACCGCAGTGCCCAGAAGGGCGCCCTCATCAGTGCCTTTATGATCCCCCCCATTGGCATCGGCGGCATTCTGGTGGGCCTTTACATGCGGGCCAACTATCCCGGCATTCAGGCAAAGACGGCCCTGACCGCATTTGCACTGGAGCACCTGCCCAGTGTTCTCAGCGGCATCGTGCTGGGCACCCTGTTCATTGCGGTGGTAGGCACCGGCGCGGGCCTTGCCATGGGCATCTCTACCATCCTTCGCCGGGGCATTTTCCAGCGTTTCACCGACAAGCTGGCTACCCCCCAGGCCAATAATGTTCTCTCCCGGTTCATCATCGTCCTGGTGCTGGCTTTGGCAGTGTATCTTTCCTCCGGCTCTCTGGGCGATATGATCCTGAATTTCGCCTTTATGTCCATGGGACTGCGGGGTGCGGTGGTATTCGTGCCCATGTGCTGCGGACTTTGGTTCCGAGGGAAGGTAAACCGAACCTGGGCGCTGATCGCCATTATCGCCGGCCCCCTGGCAGTGCTGATTTTTGGCACTGTGCTGCCCCTGCCGGGCGGCGTAGATGCCCTGTTTGCAGGCATGGCTGTTTCGCTCCTGCTCTGCGTAATCGGCTATTTTGTGGGCAATGATAACGCCACTGTCAAGAGTACCCTGACGGCGGAGCATATCGACAAAAATTACGTCATCGCCATCGACTGCCAGCCCTACGCCGGCGGCGAAAAGATCGCCGAGGCCCTGGCTGAGCGGTTGAAGGTTCCCTATCTGGACCAGGAGATTCTGGAAGAAGCCGCAGAACTCAGCGGTTTCACCCAGACGGATATGGAGCTGGGCAACAGCGACTACCCCGAGGATTACGCTGCAGCCAAGGAATCCCTTTCCTCCCGCGACATTGCGGCAGCCCAGATCTTTGCCTGCCGCCGAGTCATCCAGCACGGCTCCTGCATTATTGCGGAGCATTTCGCCGCCAAGGCTCTGGACGACGATCCCCACTGCATCAAGATTTTCGTTCATGCAGACTTCGATTTCCGTGCGGATAACCTGGCAAAGGAGAAGAACATCGGCCCCGCCGCCGCCAGACGTCAGCTCAAGCAGCTCGACAAGAATCACCGTGCCCGCTGCAAGGCAGAAAACAGCGATTGGGGCGCATCCGGCAAGTATTCCCTTTACGTCAACAGCACCGAAGAGGAATTCTTCGTGGTTACAGAGAATATTCTGCGGCATATCGTCAAGGTCATTGGCGTATAATCCCAAAGATATAATCCGAAGCCCACACCGACATCCGCCGGTGTGGGCTTCGGTCATATTAAAATGATTTATTTCCGCTTTTTCAGCACCAGGATCACAATAATCACAACCAGGACCGCCAGAACCACAACCACAGGCACAATGGGGAAGCCTGCGCTTTCGGTTTCGGCAACAGGTTCCTCAGCAGATTCCTGTGTCTCTTGGGCAGCGGTTTCCTCGGCGGGTTCTTCGGGGACTGCTTCCTCTTCGGCGGGGGCTTCTGCTTCCTCAGCAGCGGGCTCTTCGGAGAGGACTTCCTCTTCCACAGGGGTGCCGGTGACCCGGATGACCACGTTTTCATAGGTGCCGGGGGTCAGCTCAGCGATCTCCGTTCCCTGAGCCTCGTCGTAGAACAGCAGGCTGTTGGAGCTGTCACAGTCGGCAAATACCGTCATTTCGCAGCCGTTGGGCACGGTGATCTCTCCGCCGTCCTCAATGGTCAGGGATTTCAGACTGGAATCTCCGGTGACAGACCAGACGCCGCCTGCGGCTACGGTCATGGTGATGCCGGTGTTCTCGGTGCCCTCATAAACCGTGTCCTCTGCACGGATCAGGTTGGTCTGCACATCCTCCACCCACAGGTCGTTGGCAAATACATCGGGGCTATAGCCGTCTGCTTCCAGTGCGGTAGTCAGGTTTTCCTCACTCCACAGATCATTCCAGGCGGCATAAGTGCCGGAAACCGCCTTGCCGGTAAGGACGGCATTTTCGCCTACGGTGATGGTCATGGCACGGTGATAATCCTGATGGAGAATGTCACCATCGTACTGACCATTTAAGAAGGTGGTAGCCACACCGGAGACGGAAGAAGACTGATCCGGCGTCAGATAGCCCACAGCAGAGGGTGGGTCATAGGTGACGACAGAATGAACCAGAACGCCATTGGAGGTATAGGTCTCGGCAGCATCAAAGGTGAAATCCGCATTCATGCTGCGAACCAGGGCCAGAGAGCCATAGAGATTCCGGTTATAGAAATAGGAAGCACCACAGCCATTGCCGCTGCCCAGAATGTCCACACCGGGCATGAAGAATTCATCATCATAGGCCATGGGAGTAACAGATTCCGGCAGATGCTCGGTCAGGGTGGAAACCAGGGTGTTCTTAAAGACGCCCTTTGCCACCATGGTGTAATCTGGCAGAGAATTGTGGACCACGATGGCGTTGAAGGGAGCCACCACGTTGGAGCCGCGCTCCGTATCCACTGTAAACTCCGGCTCCTTGCTCATGGCGTCAGCATCAGCCACGGCAGCCGCACCGGTATCCGTAAGGATATCGCTGGAGCCGCACATAAATACGCCGTACTGGCCTGCATACAGATCAGAGCCGTAAAGCCGCATGCCGTAGGTCAGATAGGTTCCGTAGCCCCCCTCGGTGGAAATGCCGGAAGAATTCACCATATAGGTCATGGCATCCACGGAATCCTGGGACACCGCACCCCAGTTGTTGGACTCGATCTCGGAGCCATAGAACCAGGAGTTGTTACGGGTCATCAGCAGGGTAGCTCTTGCGCCGCCTGCCAGAAGCTTGAAGGGAGGCATCCAAATGCTGTCGGAGTGAGCCACCAGCTTGGAGTTGACTGCCACAACGGAGGTTGCCTGGGGGCTTGCAGTGCTGAAGGCATAGATGGGGGTAGAGCGGGGGCCATCGGAGGAAATGTAGCTATTTTCCACACGAATCTCACCTGCGTTGATGCCTACGCCTACGCCGTGGACTGCCTCGTAGCCCGCGTCATTGTTGCCCTCGCCGGAGGCCACCCGAATGACGGTGTTGTAGGCGCGCCCGTCCACTTCATAGTAGGTTTCTTCACCGCCGATGGTGAAAACATCGGTCTCAGAGGCCATTTCCACGGCAATGCCGTTGGAAAGCTGGTCCCCTTCCAGCATCAGGCCAGAAATATGGTCCGCAGTGATGAATCCGGCGGCATCCAAATTGAAATTCCCGGAAAAATCGCTGTTCTCAGGGGCGTCTGTGACGGTGCCGTTCTCCGCAAGAATGGCTGCGTGGGAACGAACCTCCTCATAAGTCGCAAATTCCTGCCCTGCTGCGGCTTCTCCGCCGCCACCTTCGCCTCCGGGCATGGCAGGAGGAGTGCCCCCATCTGCGGGCATGGCAGGGGGTGCGTCAGAAGCCGAAACCGGCACTGCCAAGGACAGCACCATGATCAGCGTCAGAAGTAATGCGGTCAACCGTTTTTTCATATGGTTTCCTTCTTTCTCTCCGGGAGATTCCCGGTTTATATGGGTCTATCATATCACATCTCTGCCGGAATCTTCAAGAGTATCCTTGCATTTCCGGAACCGATCCGGCCAAGCAAAGACCTCCCCCGGCTTGCCGGGGGAGGATCGCTGCATTTGGGATGTGTACCCCGAAAGGTACAATTTAAATCTGGTTTGCGGCGCCGAATGCGGTAGTGACAGCGAAGTGGACATTGCCCACACGGAAGCAGTCGCCAACGAAGTCGGTCTTGGGAGCAGCGCCGTACAGAGCAGAGCAGCCCTCGGTGTTGGGCCGTGCGCCGGTACACATAATGACGCAGTCGCAGTCGATGTGCTTTTCCTTGCCCTCGTAGTTCACATAGGATACGCCGGTCTCGTCGATGGCCAGGTACTTCTGGATGCCCTTGACCCAGTTGAACTTCTCCAGCTTCAGCCAAGCATCCTCCAGCATGGTCACATAGTGTGCGTGAGGCGCATCGGCAGCCAGGGACTTCTGACGGCACATAACGGTGACGTTGTGGCCGTTCTCTGCCAGGTACATGCCGGTCTCAACGCCGGTCTCGGAGCCGCCGATGACGACAATGTTCTGGGGCAGCTCCACGCCTTCCTTGTAAACATCCATGGTAGAGAGAACCTTGGGGCTCTCAGCGCCGGGGATGTTGGCCTTGGTGAATACGGGACCGATGGCCAGGATCACATGATCGAAGCCCTCTGCTTCCAGCATTTCCTTGGTTGCCTCGGTGCCCAGCTTAATGTCAACGCCCTTCTTGTAGCACTGCTTTGCCAGGAAGTCCTTATAATCAGCCAGAGGCCACTTGAAGGAGACCAGATCTGCATGGGTGAGCTGACCGCCCAGCTTGTCCTCTTTTTCATACAGGGTGACCTTGTGGCCACGATCCGCCAGGGTGATGGCTGCGTACATACCGGCAGGGCCACCGCCTACTACGCCCACCTTCTTCTCCTTCTCCACGGGAGCGATCATGCGGTCGATCTTGTCTTCCAGGCCGATGAGGGGGTTGACGGAGCAGAAGGAGCGGAACTTATCGGTATCGTTGGGCACATGGCACTTGTTGCAGCGGACGCAGGGAGTGATGTCCTCACCGCGGCCTTCATACAGCTTCTTGCCGTATTCGCTGTCGCAGATCCAGCTTCGGGCCATCTGAATCAGGTCGGCCTTGCCGTCACGGATGATGCTCTCGCAGAGCTCGGCATCGTGGAGACCTGCGGTAGCGCCGATGAGCAGCTTTGCGCCGCGCATATGGCAATCCTGGGTGACTGCTGCGGTAACATCCTCATTGGGCCACTGCTGGGCACGGGTAGAGGTGAAGCCGGTGGGATGCTGGGGATCCTGCACGCCATTGCGGATGCTCAGCACATCACAGTGGCCTTCCAACAGACGGGCAAGCTGAACCGTCTCAGCGATGGTAACGCCGCCGGGTTCCGTGCCGGAGATCAGCACTTCCAGGGGGAAGTCTTTGCCCAGGGACTGCTTCATGGCATCTAGGAACTCAATGAGGAACCGGGCACGGTTCTCTACGGAGTCTACGCCGTACTCGTCATGGCGCTGGTTGGTCAGGGGGCTCCAAAGCTGGGCGCCGATGTGACCACGGTAAGCATTATGAAAAGAGAACATCTGGAAGCCCAGGCTCTTCAGCTCCAGAGCGGACTGCACGGAGGTGTCGATGTACTCCTGCATCTGCTTCTTGGTAACCGTGTTGGCTACGCTGCGGCCCAGTTCTACCACCTGAATGGGGGACTTGACCTGCGCGGGACGGGTCTCCTCAAAGGGGCCACCGAACATATCGGGCATACCGCCGCCACCGGGTCCGCCGGGAGCACCACCAGGTCCGCCAGGGCCACCGGGAGCACCACCGGGGCCACCAGGGCCACCGGGACCACCGGGGCCACCAGGACCACCAGGGCCACCGGGAGCACCACCGGGGCCACCGGGGCCACCAGGGCCACCGGGGCCACCGGGGCCGCCCATCATCTGAGATTCGCTCTTGGTATAAGAACCCTGAGGACCGGTGACGGGGATGGAGCCATAGTAGCGGATGGCATCGATCATCTGACACAGATAGTTATGGGTAGAGGTCTGGCGGGTGTCCATGATGGAGAAATGGTCAGGGGTCATGCCGATGCTGGAGGTCTGGGGAGAACCGTTCTCCAGATGGTTGATGTACACACCTGCGGCGCCGTTCTTGGCGCGGTTCGCCATCATGGTGATCCACTTTTCGGTGGGGTAGAGTTCAGTACCCTGGACAAAGTGGGGGGTTGCTGCGGTGGCAGTCATGCGGTTCTTAAACAGCACGTTGCCTACCTGAATGGGAGAGAGCAAGTTTGCATAGCGAATACTCACGTTCATATCCTCCTTCCGGATATATTCCGGGTTATGATAATTCCATTATAGCGAAGGATATTGCGAATTGCAACCATCCACTTGAATTTCGTGCAACCGCCTGTGTGGTTTTGACCCGTTGGAAGCCAAAAATGACCGTTGGGACGGGTTATTTTGCGGGGATACGGGGGATGTAACAGAGGCGAAAAACAGAATGTTTTTATCTTTATTACTTTACAGTAAAGAAGAATCCTGCTATAATATCCCTCTGAAAAGAGAATTAGGAAAACGCACCGGTTCCCTTGGCTCCCCTATGGGGGAGCCAAGAACCCCTGCAACGCAAAGGGGAAATCCTTATGGAAGCAAGTAAAAGATCACTGTTTGTCCGGGGTATGCGAGACGGCGTCCCCATTTGCCTGGGCTATTTTGCCGTGGCTCTGGCTCTGGGCATCACCGCAAGAAATGCCGGTCTCACCGCCTTTCAGGCAGGCCTGGCCAGCTTTCTCACCAACGCCTCCGCAGGCCAGTACGCAGGCTTCACGGTCATTGCAGAAAACGGCACTTATTTAGAAATGGCCCTGATGATCCTGGTGGCCAATGCCCGTTATCTGCTGATGTCCTGCGCCCTGACCCAGAAATTAAGACCCGAAACCGGCCTTTTGCCCCGGCTCATCATCGGCTTTGACGTGACGGACGAGATCTTCGGTGTCAGCATTGCCCAGACCGGCTATCTTGAACCCTGGTATTCCTACGGTGTTATTGCCACGGCCCTGCCCGGATGGTGCAGCGGCACCGCTTTGGGTGTTGTGATGGGAAATATTCTGCCTGCCAGCGTGGTTTCTGCCCTGAGCGTGGCCCTTTACGGTATGTTCCTGGCGGTCATCATTCCCCCCGCCCGGAAAAATCGGGTGGTGGCGGTGCTGGTGCTGGTTTCCATGGGGCTTAGTCTGGCGGCAAATTATCTGCCTCTCATTTCCGCTCTGTCCTCCGGCACCAAAATCATTATTCTCACCGTGGTGATCTCCGCCCTGGCGGCGGTGCTGTTCCCGGTGAAGGACGAAGCCAAAAAGGAGGCAGAAGCATGACCCGAAACGTCTATATTTACATCTTCATCATGGCGGGGGTCAGCTATCTCATTCGCACCCTGCCGCTTACCCTGATCCGCAAGGAGATCAAAAGCACCTTTTTAAAATCCTTTCTCTACTATGTGCCCTATGTGACCCTGGCGGTAATGACCTTCCCCGCCATTGTGGAGGCCACCAACTCCCCCATCGCGGGTGCCCTGGCACTGGCGGTGGGCATCATCGTGGCCTGGTGCGGCAGGAGTCTCTTAACTGTGGCTGTCATGTGCTGTCTGACGGTATTTGTAGCGGAATTGTTTTTGTAATGGTTGACGATGGATTTCTCCGGTGTTATAATTGCCCCAGCACGGGCCCGTAGCGCAGCTGGGAGCGCATCGCATTCGCATTGCGGGGGTCGGGAGTTCGAATCTCCTCGGGTCCACCACGAAAAGGGGGCTGTCTCACTAAGAAACGTGAGGCAGCCCCTTTATTATCGTTTTTATGCCGGAGCTTGGAATGGTTTCGGGATATCCGCTCACAGCTCCGTCTTCCACAGGCCGTGGAGATTGCAATATGCATACACCGCAATGGGCTTTTCATCTCCCAGGGTAAAGGTCACATGGGGGGCCTCGCCGGGATTCAGGGATTTTCTCTCGCCGCCCCGGTCCGTCTCCAGATAGACCCACTGGATGCTGTGTTCCTCGATCATGGGGTGATCCACAGAACCGATGTTTACATGGACCGTGTCCCCCTCTACAGAAACCACGGGCACATGCTTCTCGCCGCTGGCTTCCACCGTGTTGGGGACCAGGGGCTCCATCTTCTGTCCGCAGCACATCAGGGGAACGCCTGCGTCGTGGATCATACCTACCAGATTACCGCAATGGCTGCAAATATAAAAACGAGTGCTATTCATAATGTTACCTCCATATTTTAAAATTCGTTTCAGGCTCACTGCTTTCGGTGATGCCCGTTTGATTTATCTCTTTTATGGCTTTATTATAGCCGTAAACCACCGGCCCTTCTGTGACTTTCTCACCAAAGGAAGAAATTTCATTGACTTTTTTCAAAAGAATTTTATACTAAGAGAAAAGGAGGCATTCCACTATGGATATTTCAGGCTTTTTCCCCATCTGGGGGCGGATGACCCCTGCCCAGCAGGAGCTTTTGACCCGCTCCGCCACAAGACGCTCCGTGAAAAAGGGCACCATTCTCCACAGCGGCTCCGCAGACTGCCTGGGTCTGATGCTTATTATCTCCGGCCAGCTTCGGGCCTATATCATCTCGGACGAAGGCAAGGAGCTGACCATCTATCGGCTCTTTGAGCTGGACACCTGCCTGTTCTCCGCCTCCTGCATCATGCAGTCCATTCAGTTTGACATCATCATTCAGGCAGAAAAAGACACCGAGGTGTGGATCATCCCCCCTCAGATCTATCTATCCGTTATGAACGAATCCGCCCCGGTGGCAAACTATACCCGGGAGCTTATGTCCAGCCGTTTTTCTGAGGCCATGTGGCTCATTGAGCAGGTCATGTGGAAAAGCATCGACAAGCGGCTCTCCGCCTTCCTGCTGGAAGAGGCCCAATTGGAGGGCTCCCATGTGCTGAAGCTCACCCACGAAACCATTGCCAACCACATGGGCACCGCCCGGGAGGTGGTGACCCGGATGCTCCGGTACTTCCAGAACGAGGGCATGGTAAAGCTGTCCCGTGGTACCGTGGAAATTCTGGACGAAAAAGCCCTGCGGGCTTTGGATACATGATCGACAGAATAACCAATTCCCCAATTATTCGCTCTACCCCATCAAAGGGTTACTGAGATTTGTCATCACAACACAATTACGGGGCTGTCTCGCTAAGGACAGTTTGCATTAAACGTGTCATTGCGAACCAGTGACAGTGCTTTTGTGCATTCTGCCATTTGTGAGACGGCCCCGTTTTTCCTTTGTTTTATTTGCAGGTCAATTCTCTCCGTATGAGGTACACCTCATAGTATTCGATATTGTGTCTGGTATAATATCCGCAGAATCTGTCGAATAGAGGCGAATGCATGGACACTGAAATCACCCCCGAAATCCGGGACCTTTTGAATCGTCTGGGGCTAACCCCCAACTATATTGGGCATTATTATGCCGCATATGCGCTGTTCCTGACAAAGCAGCAGCCGGAGCGTCTACTGCTTATTACCAAGTGGCTGTATCCGGATATCGCAAAACATTATCACACCAAAATGCACTGTGTTGAACGAAATCTTCGGGCCGCGGTGGCCATTGTCTGGCTCCGAAACCCGACGCTGCTAGAACAGTTGGCCGGATATCCCCTCCCGCACAAGCCAACCGCCTCACAATTTATCGCCATCCTGCATGCACATTTTTGCCGCTGTCATGCCGCATAGCGCCCTTTAAACACATTCGAAAGCCTGCACAAAATCCTGTAGCTCATGGATAAACATTCGCAGCTCCATTTCCGTCATCATCAGCTCCAGCAGGATCAGGGACGGTGCCGAAAAGCAGAAATGACCATGCTCCAGATCGCAATATGAACGTGTATCTATGTGCAGCCGCTCCGCCATGGTCGCCTGGGTATACCTTCTCTCAACTCGGACTTGATGCACTGTCTTGGCAAGCATGGGCTGAAACAGCTTTGTATATGCATGCATATCTGTAATCCTCCTGATTGATAATTCAAGCCGGAGAATCAACGATCTCAAACCGCTCTGTTTGTTTCGTATGTGTTCAACGCTCTCCTGTGCCTATATGCTATTTATGTATTCAGCCCCTGAAAATGTCACACCATATTGTAAAAAATACGGAACCTCTGATGCCAAAATCATCAGAGGTTCCGCTGGTTATGGACAGAGAAGAACTCCATCTTTCTATGGTTTGTATTCTATCACAGGGCACTCTGCCCCGTTGTATTGATCTTCACACTGGGTTTTATCAGTTCTCAGGCATATCCGGTGATCGACACATGGGTATCGCTTCCGGAACTGTTGGATGCCTTAAAGGTCACAACCGCATAATACCGCGTTCCTGAATCGGCACCGGTCCAAGTAATTGAATTTCCGTAAAAAGAACGATTATATCCCATCAGGCCAGAGGTGGTGGAATAATAATAGCCCTTTGCAAAATCTCCTCCGGCTGTGTATATTTGAATCATCGTTGCACCAATATTGCTCATTACTCCGGTTCCAGCAATATTAAAATTCACTTTAACACCACTACTCACCCGCTGTATGCCTACAGATGTATTCTCAATATAAGCACTTGCACGAGGCTCCACAGCAAAAGCTGTCATGGGTGCAACCGTAAGTGCCAGGACTACAAAAATTGCAATCCAACGAAAAATACGTTTTTTCATGATAGATCCTCCATATAAATCGATTCGATCATGGTACATAATTCTTCTTTTTGAGTTACACCGTAAATCGTACATATATATTTACCATTTTCCCAAACCGCCTTATATGTCCCATTATTCACCATAATATAGTGTTCAACATCATCAATCCTAACCATTTCAGGCGATTTATTGATTTTTTGCATTTCCTCATTTTGGTACAATTCAGTTCGCTCAATCTGTATGCTAAACGCTGCATCAGCGCATTCATACCTAGCGTACACTGCTCCAATATCATCAATTGTATAGAACTCCTTCTGTACATATCCCTCAGGCAGATACTTTGGCACCAGCGGCACCGTGATTCCCGCATCCTCCAGTGCCTGCTGTAGCTGTGCATACTCAGGATCCCGCTCCATAGCCACTTCCTTATATCCCGACGAAATACCAAATAAATCATCGCTCCAGCGAGCTAGTTTTCCAAAAACTTCTCCGCCGGTTGCCTGTACGGCCAGCAGCCCCACAACAGCAATCACTGCCGCGATCAAAACCAAGTATCGCCCAGGTCTCCGCCGCTTCTTTGCGGGCGCAGTTGCAGGCTGTTCAAAAAGTACGGCGTGTTTTTCATGAAAATCTTCCAGAGATTGCTCCGCGGTGATTTCCTGCGTAATGGGCGCCCGTTTATCCAGCTCTGCCAGATATGCGTCAATCAGGGCAAGGTCATCTTCGGAACCATCCGTTGACAGAATGAGATTATCCAGTTCATCTTGCAGTCTTTCCGGTGTGAACTCTGCCAGATGCTTTTGGATTTGAGCCATACGATCATCACTGTTCTTCAGTAATTTGAACATATTCTCAGACATCTGAATTTACCTCCTCACCCATGTATTTATCCAGGAACCGTTTTTGTCACAAAATTTTTCATTTTTCAGCAAAAGATTTTTGACGTGTTCCTTTGCTCGGTACAACCTCGTCCGGCAGGCTCCTTCCGAGATTTCCAATTTTACCGCGATTTCCTTATGTGAAAGCTGGTAGTCAAAGTACCATATCAGGATATCCCGCTCTTCTTCCGTCAGCCCCGCAGGCAGAACGTCTTCCAGCTTTTCATTCGCTATGTACCGATGATCCATCGGCTCTTCTGTTATTGCAACCTCTCGCCTTATGCAGGCTCTGTTCAGCTCATTCTTAATCAGGTTTTGTACCGCTATGACAAGCCACCCGGCACTGTTCGGATGTACCTTTACTTCATCATGCTTACATAGCAGAATTAAAAATGCCTCCTGCACGATCTCCTCAGCAATTGCCTCGCTGCCCAAAGATCTACAGGCAATCTTTTTCAGGCGTTCATAATTTTCGGTATACAGTGTATCAAACCACTTTATATCAACCATTCTTCATCGCCACCAATCCTCTTGTTTTCTATCTCTCAACAATTCCAATTGCGCTTCGATTCTCCAATCAGGACCGTTCTTTCGGGCCTAATCTATTGAATAAACGCAATTTTTGTCCGATTTTCCCATGAATTACTTTTGCCCCCTGACGGAGCTGTGCTGCTTCAGGGGGCTTCTATTATTCTCTTGTTTTAAGCAAAATTATTCGCTGTCAGGAACCTTTATTTCTCCTTGAGCTTTTTCAATTTCGTCCAAATGCTTCAGCAAAACATACTCAATGTAGTTGGTCATGGAACGATGCTCACTGGTGGCCAACGCACCTATCTTATCGAAAATTTCATCATCCAATCGCAGTGTAAACACGCGCTTATTGGTAGCCATACACTTTCCTCCTATTGACCGTTAGAAGTATTGTTTCATATATCATATGACATTTTATGAATATTTCATACTATCAATTAACAAGCAAGTGATATCATTTTTATACAACCAATTACCCCCTCTATTTCGCTCTTTCGTGTCTTCTCGGACGAATTTCTCTCATTTTGATATTCTAAATCACTTTTTGCAACTGGTGACCCTCCCCGGGGATTGATAAAATGGAAATGTAATACCAATATAAATCAAACCCTTGGTAAAAAAACGAATAGAAACAGGAGGATAATTTTTATGGCATATCAAATTGGCCCCAATTGTGTCTGCTGTCACTACTGTAGGATGGAATGTCCTGTCTCAGCCATTACCTATAAGGGTACTCGCTACGCCATCGACCCGGAGAAGTGCATCTCCTGCGGTCTGTGTCAAACCCTCTGCCATGTTAACGCGATCACCAATACGGAGGATGCCGTAACCGTCCCGTCCCACGAGCCCAAAACCTTCGTCTGTGACGTTGTGGTTGTAGGCTCCGGCGGCTGTGGCGTCACTGCTGCCGCCAGACTTGCCGAGGGCGGCAAGAAGGTCATTCTGGTGGAAGCCGGCAAAAAGCTGGGCGGCAACACCTACCTTGCCCACGGTGCAGGTTTTACCGGCTCCAAGGTCCAGGCAGAGCTGGGTGTTCCGGACATGACGGATATGATGATCCGCCGGATCCTGTCTCGCAGTCTGTGGAAGGTAGACCCCAAAAAGCTGGAGGAAAATGTTCGGGCCAGCGGCGAATTCTTCGACTGGTACGCCCAGCAGGAGGGTGCATTGGAGCCCTTTGTCTACAACGAAACAGGCTGGATGAAGTACGACTTCCCCTATCGTCGGGACCACAACCTCAAGTGCCGTGACCAGGCCATCGGCCCCGGCTGGATGGGTTCCTTCTTTGTGGACAAGCTGCTGGAACGGGGCAAACAGTATGACCTGACGATCCTCACCGAATGTCGGGCAAAGGAACTGATCGTGGAAGACGGCACCGTCAAGGGCATCCTCTGTGCCGATGGCGGCGGAGAAATTCGCATCGAAAGCAAGGACTGCATCCTTGCCACCGGCGGCTTCCTGGCAAACCGTGAAATGATGGAGCAGCACTTCCCCTGGTTCTATGAGGGTCAGGAGCCGGTACACCAGTTCAACGTTCCCACCAACGTGGGCGACGGCCATAAGATGGTAGAGACCATCGGCGGCGAAGTGGATTACGAAAGCGTGGATGTCAACCTGGGCGGACCTGCCCACCATCCCTACGGCTATTGCGCTTACAGAATCATGCGTCAGCCCGAAGCAGTCTATATCAACCTGGATGGACATCGGTTCATGGATGAAACCGGCGGCCTCAACGATGGCAAATACCTGCTTCGGAAGCAGCCCGGCGCCATCTCCTACTGTATCCTGGACGAAGGCCTGATGACCACACTGGGCCAGCGTCTGGCAGACAATCCCCCGGATGTGTTCGACGGCTGGATCCTGAAGGACT
>CAZEPQ010000009.1:0-27765 GCA_964514175.1 uncultured Oscillospiraceae bacterium | reverse complement strand
TCCTTGTACTCTTCAAACTTGGGCAGTTCCACATAAGGAACCATCTGCTTGCTGTAATCTTTTGCCATAATGTCCTCCTTAATTTTTAGCGCAAAGCGCAGTTTTTACAAATATACAGACTGGGCCGTGTGGTCCAGCAGGTACACAAGGTCAGAAAGCTGATCCGGGCTCGCCTCGGAAGGAGCCTCGGCTATGCGTGCAAGGCTGCGGCAGGCTCCGGCAAAGAGAATCAGGGCATCCTTGAACTGCTGCCCCTGGGTGCCGGCCTTGAGCTTCTCGGGCATAGTGTCGTAGATGGCCACCAGCTCTTGCCGCAGGGGTTCCAGTTTGCTAAGCTGCTTTGCCAGGATGGGAGCGGGGGCAATGCGGCCCGGCGCTTCCTGCAAAATGGGAATCAGATCCCGGAACAGCTCGGCGGATTCTGAGATGAGCTGGCTGATTTCGCCAAGACGGTCCCCTCCGGAGAATCGGCTGGCGGAATCCGGAGCCAGGGCGGCTTCCATAAGGCTGCCGAGAGGCCCCTGAGACTCGGTCCAGAGCACGATTTTACTGGGAATCAAGCCCATGGAGCGGCGTCCGTCACTGGCGGAGAGGGTGTAGGTCAGCCTGGGCTGGGTGCTTTTTTCAAAAAACAGTGTGGCAGAGGGCTGTTCCGTCATACCGAAGACATAGTCAAATCCAGGCAGAACAAAGGATTCGCCCTGGGGGGTACTTTGGAAATTTTCAAAGCAGGGGCAGTCGGAGAGCTTCTGGAGCATTCTGCAAAGAAGCTTTCGCCGCTTGGAAGTATCGTCCAGGAACAGCTCGTAGGCACTGCAATCCAGCACCTCTGCAAGCTGGGAGATCCAGTCCATGGCGGTATCCAGAAGATCCTGACCGGAGGATTCCCAGGTCATACGGAGTTGACGGAGGAAGCTGAACAGATCCACCCGCCGGGGAACTGCCAGAAGCAGGGCGTTGGATAAAACCATTTCCGTCAAGGGGGAGGAGACAGGATCGCTGCCGGAATGGAGGTATTTTTCCCTCATGGTCCGCTTGCTGTCCAGTTGTGTCAGCAATAGCTGGCGCCGTACATCTTCGTTCATTGAGGTTCCTCCAAATCCGCACAATTTCACACCTATAGTATATCACGATTAAGGGAAACTGACTATTTCAAAAACATACTCGGGTTATCAAAAATCGTATTCCTATAAAAAAGTAGGCAGACTGCGGACACAGGATTTTCCAGAGGGAAGCCCCATCGCGGCTTTATTTGAGAGGTTTGTGTGCCCCGGCTTGACTGAAACAATTGGCGGCGCAAGCTCCATCTGATTCTATGAATCAGGTGGAGAGGTTCACAATTTTCCACAGTTAAAACATGAAAGTTTACGGCGTGTGTTCGAAAGATACTCAGAGTCGTCCATATTGGCGATTGAATATGCATCCAAACCGGAATGTTGATGAAGAAAAAAGAAAACAAATGCCGATCTCGGCATTTTGGTTGAACTTCTGGATAATGTGTGCTATAATGGGAATAGTAAAATGGGGTGTTTATATGGTACAAAGAATTGAATATTTAGAACAATTACATTCCTGGAAAGATGAAGATGTAATAAAAGTTGTCACCGGACTTCGTCGCTGTGGAAAATCCACTCTGCTCAAGCAATATATAGAAATGCTCTTGGAAGAAGGCGTTGAAGAAACGCAGATAATCTATATAAACTTTGAGGAACTTGAAAATGAGGAGCTGACAGACTACAAAAAACTATTTCAGTATTTGAAGGAACATACAGACGAAAACCGAAAAAACTATATCTTTTTAGACGAAGTTCAGATGGTGGATTCTTATGAAAAAGTCGTTAACAGCTTCTATGTGAAAGATTACACAGATATGTATATCACCGGTTCAAACTCCTATATGCTTTCAAGCGACCTTGCGACCTTGCTCACCGGTCGTTATATCGAAATAAAGATGCTGCCTCTTTCTTTCCGTGAATTCTGTCAAATGACTGGAATGGAAAAAGATGCTGCGCTTGTGGAATATATGAGGATCGGTGGATTGCCGTATGTTGCCAAAATGGATCGGAAAGAGGAGAAAGCCAACACATATTTAGAGGGAATCTATAATACGGTTATTGTAAAGGATATTGAAGAACGGCAAAGACGCAGAGAAAAGGATTCTAATAAGCGCAAGATTACCGATATTGCGTTGCTTAAATCCATCGCAAAGTATCTCGCAAGTGTAATAGGAAGTCCAGTATCAATTAAGAGTATAACGGATTATCTGACATCAAACGGCCGAAGAGTATCCGCAAATACAGTAAACGATTATGTAGAAGCACTTATTGAGGCTTTTATTTTCTACGATGCGGAAAGATTTGATATTGCGGGAAAGGAACTGTTAAAGGCAAACCGGAAGTTCTATATGGTCGATTTGGGGTTAAGAAGTTACGTTCTCCCTAAGAAGCATTATGACTTAGGCTTTTCAATGGAAAATATAGTGTTTTTTGAATTAATGCGAAGAGGATACCACGTTAATGTGGGTAAAGTTGGTAACACAGAGGTGGATTTTGTTGCAAGAAAAGGCCAAGATATTGTCTACTATCAGGTTACGGCAGACATGACCGCAGAGGAAACTTTTGAAAGAGAATTAAAACCGCTCCGTCTTATCAAAGACAATTACGAAAAGATTGTATTGACGCTTGAACGGTTTACAATAGGAAATTATGAAGGTATCAAGGTTATCAATGTGATTGACTGGCTTCTTACGAAATAGCTTCTTTATGAGAAAAGAGGTGCAAACTCGTCATGAGATTGCACCTCTTCCTTATAAGGATTAGTCCAGCTCCACAGCACCGGAGTACAAGCTATAATACCGACCCTTCTGAGCAAGCAGCTCTTGATGGCTGCCACGCTCAATGATCTCGCCGTGATCCAGCACCAGAATGGTGTCGCAGTCCCGGACGGTGGAGAGCCGATGTGCGATGATAAAGACGGTACGGCCTTCCATGAGCCGGTTCATGCCGGCTTCAATGAGCTTCTCTGTGTGGGTATCAATGGAGGATGTGGCCTCATCCAGTACCAGAACCATGGGATTTGCGACGGCGGCACGGGCGATAGCCAGAAGCTGACGCTGGCCCTGGGACAGGCTTCCGCCGTCGGCGGTAAGGACCGTGTCATAGCCCTGGGGCAGTAGCCGGATAAAGAAATCCGCATTGGCTAGGACAGCGGCCTGTTCCACTTCTTCGTCGGTGGCATCCAGACGACCAAATCGGATATTTTCACGAACTGTGCCGGTAAACAGATGGGTGTCCTGTAATACCATACTGAGGGTGCCCCGCAGGGCGCTCTTTTTGATGTCCTTCAGGTCGATGCCATCATAGGTGATGCTGCCGCTGTCGATCTCATAGAATCGGTTCAGCAGATTTGTAATGGTGGTTTTGCCTGCGCCGGTGGAGCCTACCAGTGCGATCTTCTTGCCGGGTTCGGCGGTAAAGGATATGTTTTTCAGGACAGGCTGCTCCGGCACATATCCAAAATTCATGTCCTTAAACGCAATACGACCGCTGAGCTTTGTACCGTTGGACCAGATGCCGTCCTTTAAGGTTACAGAGCCTTCGTCGATTTCCGGATCCTTCTCCAGCATATCCATGACCCGCTCCGTGCCTGCCACGGCAGACAGAACCATGTTCACAAGGCTGGCCAAGGCACCGATCTGATGTCCGCACTGCTGCATGTACTGGATGAATGCCACCAGAGAACCCAGATCAAAGTGGCCCGTAATGGTCAGGATTACACCAACGGTGCAGGTCATGGCGTTGTTGATCTCCGCCACACCGCCCAGGGCCGGGTTAATGATGCCGGAATAAATCTGAGCGCGGTAGGAAGCATCCTGAAGATCCTGGTTTCGTTGCTCAAAGCCTTCCACAGCGGAATCCTCGTGATGGAAGAGCTTGACGATCTTCTGTCCCTCGGTGTATTCCTCAATGAAACCGTTCAGGTCCGCCAGGGCGGCCTGCTGCTGGACAAAGCCCTTGCGACTGATGCCGCCGGATTTCTTCATAATGAAATACTGCAGTCCCAGGAAAACAGCACTGACCAGCGTTAAAAGGGGATTCATGGTCAGCAGGATCACAAGAATTCCCACAAAGCCCACCACACTGGTGATGGCATTTGCCATGGAGGAACTGACAAAATTGGAGATGGTATCGATGTCGTTGGTGTAGGTGCTCATGAGCTGACCATGGGTATTGGTGTGGAATACCTGCATGGGAAGCTCCTGCATCTTATCAAACAGCTCTTTTCTCAGGTCGTGGCTCACCCGCTGGGCCACCCGAACCAGAATACGGTTCGTGCCAAAGGTGGACAGGGTGCTGATGACGTAGATGAGAACCATGACGAGCAGAAGCTTCAGCAGTCCCGGTACGTCGCCCACCAGCACATAGTCGTTGATGAGCAGCTTGGAGAAGTAGGGGATGATCAGACTTCCAGCGGTGGTGACGATCAGCGTCAAAAGTGCCAGAAGAAGGAGCCCCGGATAGCGCAGCATGCGGGAGAAGAGGAAACGCATGGGGCGCAGGGCCTCTTTAAAGGTATATTTCTTACGCATAGTCGGCCTCCTCTCCGTAGTGCTGCAGGTCGCAGAGTTCCCGATAGATATCGCAGGTTTCGAGCAATTCCTCGTGGGTTCCATCTCCCACAATCCGGCCCTTATCCATCACCAGGATCCGGTCCGTATAGGCGATGGAGGAAATGCGCTGGGCGATAATGAGCTTGGTGACGCCGGGCAGCAGATTCTTAAAGGATGCCCGAATGGACGCATCGGTGGCCATATCCACCGCCGATGTGGCGTCGTCCAGGATCAGGATCTTTGGCTTTTTCAGAATGGCTCGGGCAATGTAGACCCGCTGACGCTGACCGCCGGAGAGGGTGTTGCCGCCCTGACCGATGCGGGTGTCATAGCCATCGGGGAACTGGGAGATAAACCCGTGAGCACAGGCCGCACGGCAGGCCTCCTGAATTTCTTCCTCTGTGGCATCCTCTCTTGCCCAACGAAGGTTTTCCATCAGCGTGCCTGAGAACAGTGTGCTGGTCTGGGGGACAAAGGCAATCTCATCCCGAAGCTGCCCCAGGGTGTAATCCTTTGTGGAGTGACCGCCCACTTGAAGTTCGCCCCCGGAGATGTCATAAAGCCGTGGAATCAGAGATACCAGGGTACTCTTGCCGGAGCCGGTGCCGCCGATGATACCCACGGTCTGACCGGAGGGAATCTCCAGATTGAGATTTTTCAGCAGGGTCGGGCTTCCAGCATAGCCGAAGTCCACATCCCGGAAGGAAATGGAGCCATCCTGAATTGTCACGGCACCGGCACCGTCTGTGATCTCGGGCTGGGTGTCGATGACCTCCAGAAGGCGCTGGAAGGAGACCATGGAGCGGGACAGCATGACAGAGATGTTGGCCAGCATGATTACACGGGAGAGGATTTGGGTCAGATAGGAGCTCAGACCCGAAAGCTGTCCGATGGTCAAATTGCCCACGATAACATCGTTACCGCCGAACCAGTACAGCAGTATCGTTCCCATGTAGAGGATAAAGTTGCCCAGAGGGGAGGTCAGGATGGACAGGCCCATGGCCTTGTCCGAAGAACGCATGACTTCACCGTTGCTTTCGGCAAGGATCTCTTTCTGCTGTTTCTGCCGACAGAAGGCCTTGACCAAACCCATGGCAATGATGTTTTCCTGTACCACACGGTTCAGGTGATCGATGCGCTGCTGCATGGCAAGGAACAGGGGCCGCAGCTTTGTGATAATCACCAGCACTACCAGCAGAACCAGGGGGATCAGCCCGATGAACATCCACGCCATCTTTGGAGAGATCATAAAGCTGAATACCGCAGCAAAGACCATCATGCTGGGGGCACGGACCAGATACTTGATGGCCTGAATGGCAGTGGTCTGGATGGTGGTAATATCCGTGGTCAGTCGGGTGATCAGCGAGGCTGTGCCGAAGGCCTCCAGATTTTGAAATGTAAAGGTCTGCATTTTGCTGTAGGCAACCGACCGCAGATCGGTGCCCAGACCCAATCCGGCTCTGGTGGCAAATTTCATAGAATATACGCCGAACAATACCACCAGCAGCGCCATTACCGTCATCAGAATGCCATTCTTTGCGGTATAGCCCAGATCGGCATTGGCAACGCCCTTGTCCATGATGGCTGCCATCACCAGAGGGATCAGCAGCGAAAACAGGGACTCACCGGCAGAACACAGGGCGCTGAGCCAGATATCCCTGCCGTGGGGCTTTAGATAGTATGAGAGTTTTTTGTACATAGGCACGCTCCTTCTGGTCTAGCATTTCATATTTATTATACGTCTGCGAATTATGCAGAGGAAGTATCATTTTCCAAAGTGTGTCATTAAAATCAGAACTGAAGGCCAAATCTGTGCCGGAGGGGATTTACATTGAACCGAAATTGGATTAAAATAGAGCTGTAATTTCGTATACAATTTTTGCGAGGAGGAAATTCCATGACACTTGAATTTCTGGTGGAACGCTGGGAGGACCAGCGGGACATTAAGAACCTCATGGGCAAGTATGTGAACTGCCTGCTGCTGAATCGTCAGGGGGAAATTTTTGACCTGTTTTTCAGCGGGAAGGAGGATGTCTGCCTGACCTTTAATGACGGCAGCTATGTGGGTCCCCAGACTGTTAAGGGCTATTTTGATGCCGTGGTGGAGCGCAATAAGCTCTCTGCTTCTCTGCTGCAAAAGCGCCTGCCGGAAAAGCTGGGGAATAAGACGGAGGAAGAAATCTATGGCATTGGGCCCTTCCAGGTAAAGCCCCTGACCGCTCCGGTCATTGAGGTGGCCGAGGACGGCGAGACCGCCAAGGGCCTGTGGTTCTGCCTGGGCTGCAGCGCCGAGGTCACTTCTCGTGGGCCGGAGGCCAACTGGACCTGGGGCTACTTTGCCGGTGATTTCGTCTACGAGGACGAGGGGTGGAAGATCTGGCATCTACAGTATCTAAACGATGTGGATTCCCTCTGCGGACAGAGCTGGGGTAAGGTCGTCACCAACTATCCTGAGCTGGAAGCCTTTGCGCCCCTGAAGGATTTTGCATATCCCGAGTACACGGTGAAGGAATCTGTTCGGGAGCTTTATCGAGTGGATCGGCCTCTCACGGCAGCCCCTGAGATCCCAGAGCCCTATAGAACATTCTCTGAAACGTTTTCTTACGGAAGGGAGGCAGTCTGATGAAAGCACCGAAATACAGCGACATGGAACTGATGCAGCGTGTGTGGGACGTGGAGGAAGTGAAGAAGCTCTGCGCCAAACGCTGCTACTATGTGGCCAATGACTGGCGGGAAAAGGAACTGTCTGAGCTTTGGGTCTCCGGAGAAGAGGCAAAAAAGACCGCTTCCTTTGGTCGGAACTGGGGCTACTATGTGGGCATGGATGCCATCCGGGACTACTATGTGACGGAGCATGACAAAAAGATTGCTGCCCTGCCCGGTAATAATCACGGTGACGGCTGTCTGTTCCATCATCCTGCGTCCACAGGCCTTGTGTATGAGGCCTACGATGGCAAGACTGCCCGTGGACTGTGGTACTGCATCTCTCAGGAGACCCTGCCGGTTTCCGATACCGAGGCAGACGCCAGATGGTACATGGAAAAGCTGGCCATTGATTTCCTGAAAGAAGATGGAAAGTGGAAGATCTGGCATGTGGTCATTGCCACCGACCTTCAGAGCGAAGCCGGTGCGGACTATATGCAGCAGAAGGTGGATCTTCCCGACGAGGAAAATGCGGCCTATGTGGAGTTCGGCACGCCCAATCTTCCCATGCGGACCCACAACGAGCGGTATAACTGGCTGGACAACTATCCTGCGCCGCCGGTTCCCTACAAAACCTTTGACGAAGACAACAGCTACGGGCCCGAGGGCCATCCGGAATATGAGGAGGTATAAGCCATGAGAAAGAAACATCTTGACCTCCATCAGAGAGTCCTGAACGCCGCGGCAAGCCAGGAAGTTGAAAACGTAAAGGCCCAGCACACCTATTTCCATGGCCGTGCAGACGCCGGCGGAGAGTGGGGAAAGATCTGGAGCAAGGACGACTGGTGCTCCTGGGGTCATATTTTTGGCAGAATGCGTGGTTGGGAACAGGTCTGGAAAGGTTCTGTTACCTCCTACGACAACATGGCCATGAATAATTCCCTGAATGTCCAGAAGATCTATCCCGAGATCGGCGGTCTGGACCCCAGACCCCTGATGGAAGCTTCCGTACATACTCTGTTTACCGATATTATTGAGGTGGCGGACGACGGCAAGTCTGCCCGGGGCATGTTTATCACTCCCGGTGTCATTTTCTGCCGCCTGAACCGCCATGAGTATCCCTACTGCAATGTGCTGTGGGAGCGCTACGGCTCTGACTTCGTGCTGGAAAAGGGCAAGTGGCTGTACCTTCACGAGCAGGTCTGCCCGGATATCATGGGCAAGCTGGATATGACCAACTTTGCCCACGAGGATTTTGAGCGGGCCATTGCCCCGGTGGAGCCCGGTGCCAGAAAGGTCACCCTAGGTGAGGACCCAGACGTCACCGATCCCGGTCCTCTGCACCTGCCCTATTCTGTTACCATGCCGCCCCAGAATACCGTGCCCTGGCCTGAGCCCTACGAGACGCTGGACAATGAGCATTCCTATACCCCGGTGAAAACCTGGGCGGAGCTGCAGGCTGAGAAATAAGACGTAAAAGGACCTCCCGTTCCGGCTGGAATGGGAGGTTTTAGCCAAGGTTTTTGAATTTTGAATTGAGAGCCCCTCGATCGATGCCGAGGGGCTCTCGCAATGCTCAGATCAGTTGTCCGGGAAGCTTTCGTTTTTCCTTAGGGGGGAACTGGGCGTCAAATGCCGCCACGGTTTCCTCGCTGACAAGATACCCATCGGGATCTCTGAAGGTTCCGGAGACTCCCTTTAAATAGCCTGGTTTCAGTTCTGCGACCAGGAAATAGTTCGCGTCGGGATCTCCCTCGTAGCGGATGCCCATGGTTTTCGCCGCCACAAAGCCGCTTTTGCCGTATACCTGAAGATTTCCGGTAATGGCCAGGGCTCCCGCGCCCATTTCCTGTGCCTTTTCCATGGAAGCGTTCAGAAGTATTCTTCCAAAGCCCCGGCGCTGATACTCCGGTGCAATGCTGATGGGGCCAAAGGTCATGGTGGGGAGGGTTCCTCCGGTATCTGTTCGGATGGAAGAGTGTACATACATCACATGGCCGATGATTATGCCCTCCAGCTCCAGTACAAGGGATAGCTCCGGGATAAAGGCGGGGTCCTTGCGGAACCGATGCAGGACATAGTGTTCCATGCAGCCGGGACGGTAGACATTCCAGAATGCTTCCCGGGTCAGGTTCTCCACGATGGGGTAATCTTTGGGGGTTTCGGTACGAATAATAAGGTTTTGCATAGTTTGTTCCTCCTGAAAGTGGTTTTTGTTTTCGGGAGGTGCGTTAGTTGTGTGCTGCCTCCGGGTCAGCCCACAATATCCAAGGTGTTGTTTCGTTTCAAACAGCAGTTCTCCTATAAATTAAATTTCCGGGTGTTCCGGTACCTCTATTATATTGCCGGAACAGATGCAAAGCAAGAGCTGAATGAATCGAGTGTCGTAAATTTGGCTGTGTTGGGAACGGGAAAACGCCCACCGGAACGCCGGTGGGCGCTGAGTGTTATTGGTTGCGGCCGATTGTTTCTTCGTGAATCACGGAAATCTGGCACATCTTCATGGCATTGAGGGCATTCCGGTGGCTTTCCGGGGTGACACCGGCACAGCCCTTCGCGTCAACCAGGAGGGGGATTTCAGGGAAAAAGACCTTCACCAGCATGGCGTTGGATATGACGCAGATGTCCGTGCAGAGGCCCACAAAAGTGATGCTTTCGATGTCCTTTTCAGCCTTCAGAACTTCGAGCAGATCTGTCGAGCCAAAGGTGATTTTGTCGATGGCATCGGTGGTTCGCAGAGTGTCCAGCTCGGGGTGGATCTGCCAGCCTGTTGTTCCCTTGATACAATGGGGCACCGGCAGATTTTTTCCTTCCTGGGTATCCATGTAATCGTCGAAATGGGTATCTCTTGTGAAAAGAACCTTTCCGTCAAAGGTTTCTATTATCTGCTTTACATAGGGAACGATGGCCCCCGCCTCCGGGGTGCCCAGGGCTCCGTCAATAAAATCGTTCTGCATATCTACTACCACCAGTAGTTTCATCGAGATCCCTCCAAGACCTGTTTCAATCGGGTTGCCTTTGCAACGTATTTTATTTTACCACCACATTTTCCTGACCCAGCAGCTCAGAAAGCTCCGCAAGGAGATATTCGTCCACATAGCAGGTGGTACCCATCTTCTGACGGGTATCCGCCATGACCAGTACGGTTTTTGTGTTGCCGGGGAACATGTGGAGAATGGGCTTGAGTTTTCGAAATTCACGGCTTTCCAAGCCTGGAACCTTCAGATATAGAGTCTGAGGCTTCTTCGGAATGGGGCGGGCCTCCTGGGCGGGGGCGTTGTCCTCCACATCCGACAGGGGCACGGCACTGTCCGTCATAAGCTGGGGGTCCTTTTCATCCCGCACAGAGATTCTGCCTTTTACCAATACGGCGGTATTCTCCGTCAGGCAGCCGCCATACTGACCCAGTACCCGGGAGAAGCACAGTAGTTCCATGATACCGGTGTCATCTTCCAGGGTGACATAGGCCATCAGGGAGCCGTTTTTGGTGGTCTTGGATTTGACCTTGGTGACGATTCCCGCCACGGCCACGGTCTGACCGTCCTGATAATTCCCGGGGTCCTCCTCGCTGAAGGATTCCAGAATTTCGCCAATGGGCACGGCACCCACCTTTTTCACCTTGGCCCGGTAGTCGTCCATAGGGTGGCCGGAGAGATAGAGACCGGTGGTCTCCTTCTCCATCTGCATTTTCTCCTGTGCGGTCAGCTCCGGGATGTTGGGCAGGGGCACGGCAGCGGGCTTGATGTCCTCCTGATCGTCGAACATGTCGAACAGGCCCATCTGACCCTCCACATTGTGCTTTTTGGCGTCCGCCACAGCGCTCATGACCATTTCATAGACACGAAGCTGTTGGCTACGGTAGGCTCCGAAGCAGTCCATGGCGCCGCATTTAATCAGATTTTCCACGGTGCGCTTGTTGAGGTCGCTGCTGCTGAGTCGCTGGCAGAAGTCTTCCAGGGAGGTGAACCTGCCGCCTCTTTCCCGCTCCTGCATCAGGCTCTTCACAAAGCCCACGCCGATGTTCTTTACAGCGCCCAGACCAAAGCGGATTCCCTCTTCGGTGACGGTGAACTGATCGTCGGACTGGTTCACATCCGGGGGCAGCACGGCAATGCCCAGTTCCTTGCACTCGGAGATGTATTCGGAGATCTTGGTGGTGCTGTCCAGCACCGAGGTCATAAGGGCCGCCATGTACTCTCTGGGATAGTGGCATTTTAGATAGGCTGTCTCATAGGCCACCTGGGCATAGCAAACCGCATGGGCCTTGTTGAAGGCGTAGGAAGCAAAGTCGATGATCTGGTCATAGATCTGGTTCGCCACAGCTTCCGGCACGCCGTTGGCGGAGGCACCGCAGATATTCTGGGCCGGATCGCCATAAATGAAGGCCTGCCGCTCCGCTTCGATAACGGCCTGCTTCTTTTTGGACATGGCCCGACGGATGTTGTCTGCCTGGGGCAGACTGTAGCCGCCCAGGGAACGGAAAATATCAATGACCTGCTCCTGATAGACGATAACGCCGTAGGTAACGGACAAGATAGGCTCCAGCAGGGGATGGAGATACCGAATTTTTTCCGGGTTGTGTCGGTTGGTGATGAACTGGGGAATGTTGTCCATGGGACCGGGCCGGTACAGGGACACGATAGCGGTCAGGTCTTCCACGCTCTGGGGATGCAGGCTGACGCATACGCCGGTCATGCCGGTGGACTCCATCTGGAACACACCGGAGGTGCGGCCAGAGGAAATCATCTGGTAGGTAGCCCGGTCTCCGTCAGGGACGGAATGAATGTTGAAATCCGGCTCCCGCTTATGGATGAGCTTTTCCGCGTCGTCAATGACCGTCAGGTTGCGGAGGCCCAGAAAGTCCATCTTAAGAAGGCCCAGCTCTTCCACGGTGGTCATGGTATACTGGATGACTACCGTATCATCATTCTTAGAAAGGGGCACATAGTGGTACACTGGCTCCTTGGTGATAACCACGGCTGCGGCATGGGTGGAGGTGTTTCTGGGCATGCCCTCCACGCCCATGGCGGTATCAATGAGTTTTTTCACCCGCTCATCTGCATCGTAGCGCTCCTTGAGCTGGGGCGAGAGCTTCAGGGCATCCGCCAAGGTGATATTCAGGGTTCCCGGCACCAGTCGGGCTACCGCATCCACGTCGCCGTAGCTCATACCAAGGGCACGGCCCACATCACGGACAGCGCCCTTGGCCTTCATGGTGCCGAAGGTGACGATCTGGGCCACGTTGTCCTTGCCGTATTTTCGGGTGACGTAGTCAATGACGTCCTGCCGCCGGTTGACGCAGAAGTCGATGTCGATATCGGGCATGGTAACACGGCCCGGGTTCAGGAACCGCTCAAAGTAAAGGGAATACTGCAGTGGGTCCATGTCGGTGATTTTCAGGCAATAGGAAACCATACTGCCTGCGGCGCTGCCACGGCCCGGTCCCACGGGAATGCCGTTCTGCTTTGCGTAGTCCACATAGTCCGAAACAATGAGGAAATAGTTCACAAAGCCCATCTGACGGATCATTTCCATCTCGTATTTTAGCTGATTCTTCTCCGCCTCGCCGCCATTGGGGTAGCGCAGGGCGAAGCCGTCCCAGCACAGCTTTTCAAAGTATTCGTCGCAGCTATAGCCCTCCGGCGGGAAGAAATCCGGCAGGTGATAATTGCCGAATTCAAAATCCACCTGGCACATATCCGCGATTTTCTGGGTGTTGTCCAGAGCCTCCTGGTCATGGGGGAACAGGGACAGCATTTCTTCTTCGCTTTTGATGTAGAATTCTTCTGTTTCAAACTTCATCCGGCCTGGATCGTCCACCGTCTTCTGCATCTGAATGCACATGAGGACGTCCTGCATGGCGGCGTCTTCCTTGCGGATGTAGTGAGCGTCGTTGGTGATGACCATGGGAAGGCCCGTCTCCGCGGCAATGCGGCGGATGCCCCGGTTTACCGCAGGCTGGAGCTGATAGCCATGATCCTGCATCTCAAGATAGAAATGCTCCGGCCCAAAGATCTCGGACATTCGTTTTGCGGCGGAGAGTGCCCCGTCGTAGTCCTCCTGAACGATTTTTTGGGGGATCTCGCCTGCCAGGCAGGCGGACAGGGCGATCAGTCCCTCGTGGTACTGCTCTAAAAGCTCGTAGTCCACTCTGGGCTTGGAGTAAAAGCCATCAAGATAGCCCTGGGATACCATATAACAGAGGTTCTGGTAGCCCTGCATGTTCTCGCACAGCAGCACCAGATGATAGCTCTCGTTGTCCACGCCGTGGACCCGGTCATGGCGGCTTCTGGGGGCCACATAGACCTCGCAGCCGATGATGGGCTTCAGCCCGGCGGCCTTGGCCGCCTTGTAGAAGTCGATGACGCCATACATGGCCCCGTGGTCCGTGATGGCCACAGCAGTCTGCCCCAGTTCCTGCACCCGTCCCATCAGATTTTTGATGCGGCAGGCGCCGTCCAGGAGGCTAAATTCTGTATGCACATGGAGATGGACAAAGGCCATGGTCGTGCTCCTCTCGTTTGATAAGATGCTGTATGGCGGGCTGAATCAGCCCGCCGTTTCTTTTTCTTCCAGTTTTCTTAAAAACCGCTCTGCGGCCCGCAGTGTTACCCGGTCATTTTCAAAGGTCAGGGCGTGGAGCGCATCGTGGTACCCCAGCACCATCACCTTTAAAAATTCCTCCGGGTTTTTGTGGGCTTCCTGCTCCGAATATTTCGCCAGGAAGTACACCACCCGCTTGTCGTTGCCGTTGGGCATATGATACACCACCACCCGGCGGAAACCGGGGATGATCTGCGACTTGACGCAGGTCTCCTCAAAGACCTCCCGCAGGGCAGTCTGTCGCTCTGATTCGCCCTTTTCCATATGTCCTTTGGGCAGGCCCACATAGCCGCCCTTTACCAGTACATAGCGCCGCTGTCCGTTTCGTTCTGTGAAGACCACTGCGCCACAGGATCTTTCCAGCATTTCATTTCCTACCCTTCCGTACTCAGTTCCAATAGCTTCTTCATGCGATGGCTCATAGCCGGTTTGCTGATGGGCGGGTCTGTCAGACTCGCCAGTTCACTGAGGGTGGCTTCAGGGTTTTCCTCCCGAAGCTCTGCAGCCTGACGAAGCTTTTCGGGCAGTTGGTCAAACTGCCCCTTCTCCCGCAGACTGCGGATGGCCAAAAGCTGCTGCTGGGCTGCCTCCACCGCTTTTCCGAGATTGGCGGTGTCACAGTTGCAGCGGCGGTTGACCTCATTTCTCAGGCCCTTTTCCATTTTTGCTTCGATGATTTTCAGGGCGTTCACCGTTGCGCCCATATTCGCAAGAAAATCCACGATCATGTCGCTCTGCTTGAAGTAGAGGATGCTGCTTCCGCCCCGGGTGGTGGCCTTGGGGGAAAACTCCATCTCCATCAGCAGTTTTTCCGTTTCGTCCCCCACCTTGAAGTGAGAGGTCACCAGCTCCAAATGATAGCGCTTATCCGGGTCGGTGACGCTGCCGCCCGCCAGAAATGCACCTCGGATGAAGCTCTGTCGGCAGCATTCGTCCTCCAAAACGCCGAAGTTTACATGGAGGCTCAGGCTGTCCGGCTCCAGGCCGTAGACAGAGAAGATAAAGTCGATCTTCTCAGGATCATCAATGATAAAGGACAGCTTTCCGGGCTGCTCCAGGGATGGAAATTGGTCGAAATCCAGCCCAAAGGTCTTCCAAAACAGCCGGGGAAGCAGTTCCGCAAAGTTGCGGTTTTCCGTAATGATTCGGATCTCTGACTTTGAGAAGGTGTTGCAGAACAGGAGGATGCCATAGCACTCCGCTGCCCGGCAGCACCGCCGTTCCGGCAAAATTCGGCAAAGCTCTTCCTTTACCTCGGATGCAAATGACATGTTTTTTCACTCCCTGTTTTTTTCGTATAATCGCCCTACCTATGGGCGGAACTACCGCGCTTTTCTTCTGGGGCTCTGCTTGTTCCAGATATCCATAATGGCCGCTGCCAGCAGATTGGGGTCGTGTCGGGCGTACTCGCTCCTGTCACTGAGCAGGGGAGCGGTATAAACCTGAACCCCCAGGTCCTCCAGGCGGGCCCGGTCGATCTCCATAACGCCGGCGCCCTCTCTGCGGTATTCTTCCTTCAAATGTTCCGGCACCGGGCTGGAATTGGCAAGGCAGCCATCTACCATGTGGCGGTCACCGTGGCGCAGCAGCGCCTGAAGATGGTCCGAGGCGGTATAGCCCTCGGTTTCCCCGTCCTGGGTCATCAGGTTCATAACCATGAGCTTATAGGCTCTGGAATTGGTCACAGCTTCGGTGATGCCGGACACCAGGAAATTGGGGATGATGCTGGTATAGAGACTGCCGGGGCCGATCAGGATCAGGTCTGCCCGGGAAATGGCTTCCAGACTTTCCGGAAAGGCGGCAGGATGCTCCGGGGTCAAAACCACCCGGCGGATCTGCTTTCTTGTCTCTTTTTTGTGATAGAAAATGGCGCTTTCTCCAAACACTGTGGAGCCATCGTCAAACTGGGCCTGTAGATGGATGCTCTCTTCCGTCACCGGCAGAACCCGGCCCGTAATGGCCAGAACCTGGCCCATACGGTGAACCGCCTCGGAGAAGGAGCCGGTGATGCCGTTAAGGGCTGCCAGAAACAGATTGCCGAAGTTCTGGCCAGCCAGAGAGCCTTCGGTAAAACGGTAGGACATGAGCTGGTCCATAACGGGCTCTGTGTTGGCCAGGGCCATGACGCAGTCCCGGGCATCTCCCGGGGGGAGCATACCAAGGTCCTGTCGCAGCATGCCGCTGCTGCCGCCGTCATCTGCCATGGTAACGATGGCGGTAATGTCCCGGGAATAGCGTTTTAGTCCCCGGAGCATGGTGGAAAGACCATGACCGCCGCCGATGGCTACGACCCGGGGAGCGCCGCCGGGGGCATAAAGACGAACCTCTTCCTCGTGGACCGGTATTCCGGTCTTCTGATTATCCACGGCTGATATCCCGGTGGCTTACCACGGTGGGGTAGCCTCGCTTGGCGACAAATTCCCCCACATCCTTGGCTACCGCCACGGAGCGGTGACGTCCGCCGGTACAGCCGATGGCAATGACCAGAGAGGTCTTGCCCTCTTCAAAGTAGTGGGGCAGCATGAAGGAAAGAAGATCCTCCAGCTTTGTCATAAAATCATTGGATTGCTGATAGCTGAATATAAAGTCCCGCACCTCCGGGGTCAGGCCGCTTTTGGGCTTGAGGTCCGCAATGTAGTAGGGGTTGGGGAGGAACCGCACGTCGAACACCAGATCCGCGTCGGCAGGCGTGCCATACTTAAAGCCGAAGGACTGGATGTTTACCACCATGGCCCGCTGGGGCTCGTCCTCAAAGAGCCGGATCAGCTCACTGCGGAGCCGCGCGGTGGACAGAGAGGTGGTGTTGATGATAAAGTCGGCCCGGGAACGGATACCGGAAAGGAGCTTCTTCTCCTTCTCAATGGCCTCGGACAGGGATGTGCCATCCCGGCTCAGTGGATGAGAACGTCGGCTTTCCTTATACCGCTTGATGATGGCGTCGTTTTCCGCCTCGACATAGACGATGGAATATTTCAGACCCATGGCGTCCAGAGCGTCAAGACCTGAGAGCAGACCCTCGAAGCTTTGACCTGCCCGAACGTCGCTGACCAGAGCCACCCGTTCAAAGCGGCCCGTGGTGGCCAGACAGACCTCTGCAAACTGCTGGATCAGTTCCGGGGGAAGATTGTCTACGCAGTAATAGCCCAAGTCCTCAAGAGTGGAGGCGGTACGGCTCTTGCCTGCGCCGGACTGACCTGTGACAACAAGAAATCTCATTTCTTCACCTCCAGGATACGGACCTCAGGTTCCAGCTCCACGCCGGAGGAGGCCTTTACCTTGTCCTGAATCTGGGACATCAGCTCCAGCACGTCCTTGCAGGTGGCACGGCCTCGGTTGATCACAAAGCCTGCATGCTTTTCGGAGACCTGGGCACCGCCCACGGTGAGACCCTTCAGGCCTGCCTTGTCGATCAGTGCGGCGGCATAGCCGGTTTTGGGACGCTTGAAGGTACTGCCTGCGGAGGGATATTCCAGGGGCTGGGAGGTTTTACGCTTGCCCATAAGCTCTGTCATTCTGGCCTTGATCTGGGTCTTGTCTCCTTGCTCCAGCTTGAGGATGGCGTAGAGGATGATGGAATCCTCATCCATAAAGCGGCTGTGCCGATAGGAAAGGGCCAGTTCATCCAGGGGAATATCCTCCCGAACGGTGCCGTCCCGCTCAAGTACGGTGACGGATTCGATGACCTGAACCATTTCCCCGCCGTAGGCACCTGCGTTCATATAGATGCCGCCGCCCAGGGTACCGGGGATGCCGTGGGCAAACTCCAGGCCGGTCAGACCGTTTTCCATAGCGAAGGAGGCCAGCTTTGCCAGGGTCACGCCGCACTGGGCTTTGATCCGATTGCCCTCCAGCAGTTCCATCTTGGTCATGTTGGTTCTGGTTTCGAGCATTACCGTATCCAAACCCTGGTCCGGGGCAAGAATGTTGCTGCCGGCACCCATGATCATGGGAACCACGTCGTATTTCCGGGAAAGATTGATGACCTCCATCATCTGTTCCCGTCCCTCCGGGAATACCATGACCGAAACAGGGCCGCCGATCTGGAAGGAAGTATGCCGGCACATAAGCTCTCCCTGCTTCAGTGGGATGCCAGCCAACTGTAAAAGCGTTACAAATTCGCGAATCTTTTTCATAATCAATACTCCTGTCGATAAAAGGGTATATTCTATTTTATTGTAACACGGTTTTTGCAAAATGAAAAGAAATTTCATATAGAAAGCCTATTCAAATGAGAAGAAATTTAGGCCCCGCTACGGGGACTGGTGCTGATTTATTCCCGGAGCGGGATAGGAACTGTAAAAGGGAAGGGGGATTTTTCGTGCTGTGACAGTTATTATAGCTTTTCAGAATGCCCTCTCCAGATTGTATGTAAGTGGCAAACTTGGGGAGGCGCGTTCCGAAGAAGCGTGTAAAAGTGATACACAGCGGAAGAAAAAGCGTTGACAATTCGTAACCGCTCAACGGGAAAATGCAACAACTACTTCAAAATCTTTGCAGAATTTATAAAAATGCTATCAATTTGTTACGGAATGTGTTATACTGAATTTGTATGTGTAAATGTAAACTGACGAAAGGAGTCAGAGTATTGAAACGATTTCATATCGTGTCACTGCTGCTGATCATTTGTCTTTTGGCAGGCTGTTCCGGGGTCGATGCCCAGGAGCTTTATTGCCTGCCGGAGGCGCCGGAGGATTATTACGATTTGCAGGAAACTCTGTCCGCGGTAATGGATCAGGGCTATTCCTACTATGCACCCACCTCCGGTACCCATCGGGAGACGGTGCAGCTGGTGGATCTCAGCGGCGACGGTGTGGACGAGGCGGTGGCCTTCTTCCGCAGCGATGTTGATGGCGCAGTGAAAGCCTATATTTTTTCAAAACAGAATGATATCTATGAGACGGATGCGGTGCTGGACTGCGCCGGAAGCTCCGTGGCCTCGGTGGAATACGTCGACCTGGATGGCGGCGGAAGTCTGGAACTGCTTTTGGCCTGCCAGGTCAGCGAGACCGTGGCCCAGGCCCTGCAGGTCTGCCGCTATGCCGAAGGCGAAGCCGTGACCCTGGAGACCGTTCCCTGCAGCCGCTATGCACTGGCGGATCTGGTCGGAGACGGAAGTCAAATGCTGTTCTGCTTCCAGGATAACGGCAGTGATTCTTGCACTGTGGGTGCGTATGGCTTCCGGGAGGGACAGTTCCTGCTGGAAAAGGAGCTGAATCTCAGCGTCAGTTACGGAGATATTCTGCGGCTTCAGGAGATCAGCCTGGAGGATGGCAACAGCGGACTGGCGGTGGCATCCGAGATGGGCGAGAATCAGACGGTCTACGACATTTTTACCCTGTTGGAGGATGCGGTGATCCGGGTGAGAGCTGCAGATACGTTGGTGTGTGACAATCTCCGGGGTGGTACGTTGTACCCCCAGGATGTGGACGGCGACGGCAGAACGGAGTTCCCCAAAGTGGAGGCGTTGCCCGCCTACGGCGAAGGTGCCACAGCCCAGTCTGTGGTACTGTGGTACGGGGTGGATTCCGGTGGGAAATCTGTACAGAAGGCCATGACCTATCATGACTTCGGCAGCAAATGGTATCTGGATCTGCCCGAGACTTGGCAGGATCAGATCGTCATTAAGCAGAACGACGTGGCCACCTCTATCAGTACCGTCAGTTCAGCCATCTTCTACCGGCTGGACGAACAGGGGAAACCCGGAGAGGACATCCTTACCATCTATACCCTCAAGGGCACAGACCAGCAGAGCTATGCGGAGGATCTGGGCTTGAACATTCTTTACAGCAGCACCGATGTGGTTTATGCGGTATCCATTAACGATGGAGCGGAATCCTGGGAGGGAAGCATCTCTATGTCCCAGGTTTCCGGTGGATTCCATCCTATGGAACAATGAAAAAGTAAATCCGAAGTGGATAGAAATAGAAGGGAATATATATGAAGAAAGTACTCATTTTGGAAGACGAGACCAGTATCCGCAGTTTTGTGGTCATCAATCTCCGGCGCGCGGGCTATGATGTCATCGAGGCAGGTACCGGCGAGGATGCGCTGGAGCTGCTGCGGAAGAACCCTGACACCGGGGTTGCGATTTTCGATATCAATCTGCCTGGAATCGACGGCTTTGAAGTCTGCCGTCAGGTACGGGCAAACAATAAGGGCATCGGTATCATTATGCTCACCGCCCGGACCCAGGAGATGGACAAGGTCACCGGCCTGATGACCGGCGCCGATGACTATGTGACCAAGCCCTTCTCTCCTGCGGAGCTTACTGCCCGTGTGGATGCGCTGTACCGCCGCATCGGCGGAGAAGCCAGCACCACCACCGACGAGCTGCGGCAGGGTCCCTTTGTGCTCAATACCAGAAACCGTACCCTGGAAAAGAGCGGAGACAAGATCAAGCTGACCCAGGTGGAATACTCTATCGTGAAGCTGTTTATGCAGAATCCTGGAAGAGCCATGAGCCGTGAGGACATTCTGGCAGCCGTCTGGGGACGGGATTATGACGGTGAGCTGAAGATCGTGGACGTGAACATCCGCCGGCTCCGCATTAAGATCGAGGACGATACCTCCAACCCTGTGTACATCACTACAGTTTGGGGCTACGGATACAAGTGGGGCGCCTGATGCTATGAAAAAAACATCAGGAATCCGCTCTCGGTGGCTGATCCATAACGCCAGTCTCATGGCGATCCTGGTCCTGGTGGCTGCGGCTGCGGCTGCGCTGGCCATATCCGGCTATTACTACAACCTGATGGGCAGCGGCCTGGAAGCCCAGCTGAGAACCACCACGGATTTCTTTGAAAACTATGTCAGCGATTCCGGTGATGCCTTCTACACGAGTATGTACGGCCTGACCCAGGAATTTGAGGCGAAGAACACTCTGGAACTGGAGTTTATTGATACCGAAGGGGAGATCGTTACGTCCTCCTTTGGACTTGCGGCGGGAACCAGGGCAGAGACTTCCGACGTGACCGACGCTCTGGAAACGCTGGAGATTAGCCAGTTCCGGGGCAAGGACCCCCAGACCGGAGAACGCATTCTGGCGGTTTCCAGCCCCATCTATGACCAAAGCGGTGCCTTGGCGGGGGTGCTTCGCATTGTTTCCTCCCTGCGGCTGGTGAACCGGCAGATCATTATTTGGGTGGTTCTGGTGGCCCTGGTAGCGCTGGTGGTGATCCTGCTGATTTGGGTCACGGGTATGTATTTTATCCACTCCATCGTTAATCCGGTGGTGGAGATCACTGAGACTACAAAACGAATCGCCGGTGGTGGCTATGGTACCCAGATCCAGCGGAAATTTGCCGAAAGTGATGATGAGATCGGGGAACTGACCCGGGCTATCAACAATCTGTCCCTGCAGATCTCCCAGACGGAGAAAATGCAGTCGGAATTCCTGTCCTCCGTATCCCATGAACTGCGGACCCCCCTGACCGCCATTTCCGGCTGGGGTGAGACCCTGCTTACCAGCGATACCATGGACCCGGCGGAGACCCGACGGGGCATCGTAACCATGCTGAAGGAGACAAAGCGGCTGACCTCTCTGGTGGAAGAACTGTTGGAATTCTCCCGAATCCAGGATGGACGTTTTAAGCTCAATGTGGAACCCTGCGACCTGCGGGGCGTCTTTGAGGATACCATTTTTATGTACGGAAACCGGCTGGGACAGGACGGCATTGACCTGGACTATGCTGACAACGACGAGGACATTCCTGAGATCAGCTGTGATCCGGAACGCATGAAGCAGGTATTCCTGAACATTCTGGACAACGCAGCCAAATATGGCGGCGAGGGAGGCCGGATATTCTGCGATCTCCATGTGGATGAGGGCTGGCTCAAGGTCCGCATTCGGGACTTTGGACCCGGCATCCCAGAGGACGAGCTGCCTCTTGTCAAGAAGAAATTTTATAAAGGCTCTTCCAAGGGCCGTGGCAGCGGCATTGGTCTGGCTGTCTGTGAGGAGATCGTCACCATGCACGGCGGCGAACTGCTTATTGACAATGCCCAGGACGAGGATGGCGGCTGTGAGGTCACTATTGTGCTGCCTGTTTAAGATAAGAATCCCCTTTATGGGACACTACCAGTGGTATTCTATCCATGGTGGTTCCCAAGACACGCAAAAGAAAGGAAATTAACCCGTGGCAAACCAAGAAAAAAGAACCACCATCGGCGGTCAGGCTCTCATTGAGGGCATTATGATGCGAGGCCCGGAAAAGCAGGCCATTGCTGTTCGCAACCAGGAGGGAGAGATCGTTCTCACCACCGAGGAACTGAAATTTATTAAGAACAAATATCCCATTCTGGGCTGGCCTTTGATCCGGGGCGTGGTGAACTTCGGCGGTTCCATGGTTTCCGGCGTCAAGGCCCTGATGTACTCCGCCTCCTTCTATCCGGAGGAAGAGGAAAATACGGAACCTGGCAAGTTTGAGCAGTGGCTGGAGAAGCATATAGGTTCCGAAAAGCTGGAGTCCCTCATCATCTATCTGGCTGTGGTGCTGGGTATGGGCTTTTCCGTGCTGCTGTTTTTCCTTCTCCCCACCTTCCTGGTGGGCCTGGTGAAGCCCATTCACGACAACTATTTTCTCAGAAATCTCTGCGAGGGTATCGTGAAGATCGTGATCTTCACCGGCTATATGGCTCTGGTATCCCGGATGAGCGATATGCGCCGGGTGTTCTCCTATCACGGCGCCGAACATAAGACCATCAAGTGCTATGAGATGGGGCTGCCCCTTACGGTGGAAAATGTCCGTCCCTGCACCCGGAAGCATCCCCGCTGCGGCACCAGCTTCCTGTTTGTGGTGATTTTTGTCAGCATTCTGGTGGGCAGTGTCATTCGTGTGGGCAATACCTTCCTGAGAATGCTGTGCCATCTGGCCCTGCTGATCCCTATCGTAGCCATTAGCTACGAGTTTAACCGCCTGGTGGGGCGCTATGACAACTGGCTCACCAAAATTCTCACCGCACCGGGCCTGTGGTTCCAGAATTTCACCACCTATGAGCCCGACGATTCCATGATCGAGTGCGCCATTGCGGCCCTGGAGGCCGTCATTCCCGATGAGGAAGGGGCGGACAACTGGTAAGTCATGGACAATTACAGTTATTTTCACCTCTACTCCGCCACGAAAAACGCCCTGCGTAAAGTGGATGGAGAGGCACAGGCGGAATTTACGGCTCGGGAGATCGTGGCGGCGGCCACGGATCGTACCGTGGGACAACTGGTGGCGGATTTCACCCTTTCCGTATTCCAGCGGGATATTCAGCGGGTTCAGGCGATGGTGGAGCGATATCTTGCCGGAGAACCTCTGGCCTATATTTTGGGCCAGTGGAATTTCTACGGTCTGCCCCTCACCGTGACCCCGGCAGTGCTGATTCCCAGGGATGATACCGAAGCGGTTGCCAGTTTGGCCATCGGCAGAGCAAGGCTCCTGCCTCAGAACCCCAGAATTCTGGATCTGTGTGCCGGCAGTGGCTGCATTGGTCTGGCTGTCGCATCTAAAGTGAAGGATGCCCGGGTGACTCTGGGAGAAATCTCTCCGGAGGCCATCCGCATTGCCAAGAAAAATATTCAGGATAACCATCTCAGCGGTCGGGTGAGCTGTATAGAGCTGGATGCCATGCAAGAGCCGCCCAAGTTTTTGGGGAAATACGACATGATCGTGTCCAATCCCCCCTATATTACCGCCGCCCAGATGGAGGAACTGGAGTCATCCGTCCGGGAATTTGAGCCTCGGATTGCCCTCTACGGCGGTGAGGACGGACTGGATTTTTACCGGGCTATTGTGAGAAACTATGGCCCCCTGATCCGGCCCGGCGGATTCATCTGCTTTGAGTTTGGCATGGGCCAGGAGGCGGATGTGTGCCGCATTCTGATGGAAGGCGGCTATCGGCTGATGAAGCTGGAACGGGACAGCGGCGAGCGTGCCCGGGCAGTTTTGGCACAGAAGCCGGAAGAATAAAATTTTTCTTGTAGGGACCGATGCCTACATCGGCACTACGCAGTGATGATTAGCGAAGATAAATCGAAAGGACGGTTTAATATATGGCAAAGAGCAAAGCGGCCTTTGAGGCAGCCGCTCCTGCAGCGGACAAGAAAAAGGCTCTGGAAACTGCACTGGCCCAGATCGAAAAGAATTTCGGCAAGGGCAGTGTCATGCGCCTTGGCGACAAGGTGGAGATGAACGTGGATGTGATCCCCACCGGCTCTCTGACCCTGGACCTGGCTCTGGGTGTGGGCGGTCTGCCCAAGGGCAGGATCATCGAGATCTATGGGCCGGAATCCTCCGGTAAGACCACCCTGGCGCTGCATGTTCTGGCAGAGTGCCAGAAGCAGGGCGGCGAAGTGGCCTTCGTGGATGCGGAGCATGCGCTGGATCCGGAATATGCCGCAGCCTTGGGTGTAAATATTGACGATATGCTGGTGTCTCAGCCGGATTACGGCGAGCAGGCACTGGAGATCACCGATGCGCTGGTCCGTTCCGGCGCAGTGTCCGCTGTAGTCGTGGACTCTGTGGCAGCCCTGACCCCCAGAGCTGAGATCGAGGGTGAGATGGGCGACAGCGTGGTGGGCCTTCAGGCGCGCCTTATGTCCCAGGCGCTCCGTAAGCTGGCAGGCTCCATTGCCAAAACCGGCTGTCTGGTGATCTTTATCAACCAGATCCGTGATAAGATCGGCGTGATCTACGGTTCCTCCGAGACCACCACCGGTGGTCGTGCCCTGAAGTTCTTCTCCTCCGTCCGTCTGGACATTCGCCGCACCGAAAGCCTGAAGGTTGGCGGCGAGGTGGTGGGCAACCACACCCGTGTCAAGGTGGTCAAGAACAAGGTGGCCCCTCCCTTCCGTGAGGCGGAATTCGATATTATGTACGGCGAAGGCATCTCCCACCTGGGTGAGCTGGTGGATCTGGGTGTGAAGTACGACCTGGTGCAGAAGAGCGGAAGCTGGTTCTCCATCGGCGACGAGCGCATCGGTCAGGGCCGTGACAATGCCAAGAACTACCTCCGGGATAACCCGGAGCAGGCCGAGGCTCTGGAAGCTGCTATTCGCCGGGAGGCTCAGAAGGTCCAGGAGGAAAAGCTCCGCAAGCGTACCGGTGCCCCTGCCACCGCAGCCACCGGTGCTGTGGACATCTCCGCAGAGGACTTTGACGACGAGCTTGACGTATGATCCTGGAAAAGCTCACCGCAGTGGGAACTGACGGCAGCCGCACCATGCTCTGGTTTTCCGACGGCAGTAAAATGCGGATCACCACCTATCTGGTGGCAGATCTGGGACTGTACGGCGGAATGGAACTCAGTGAGGATGACCTGTCTGAGCTGATGACCCAGGCTCAGCGGGCCTCCGCCAAGGACCGGGCCGTTCGAATCGTCTCAACCACCAGCATATCTCAGAAGGAACTGAAACGACGTCTGATCCAGCGGGGAGAAAACCCGGAGGATGCGGATGCGGCAGTTTCCTGGCTGAAGGACCTGGGAGCGGTGGATGACGAGGCTATGGCAAAGCGTGTGGTGGAAACCTGTCTCAGCAAGGGCTACGGTGAGGCGAGAATTCGTCAGACCCTATACGAAAAGGGGATCCCCAAAAGGTATTGGGAGGAAGCCCTCAGCGATCTGCCGGATATGTCAGAGGCCATTGACCGGTTCCTGGAACGGCGGTTCCGTGGCCTTGACACTCTGGATCAGAAGGAGATCAAGCGGGCCACGGATGCACTGGCCCGACGAGGCCATAGCTGGAGCGATATTTCCGCCGGGCTGAGACGGTATCGGGTCAATCTGGAAGCGGAATTTTACGATTAGAACTGCATCAAGAGCCCCCTTTGACAAGGGGGCCTCTGGTGCGTGCATATTAGAAATTAGTATAAAACATACATTGGAGGTCTCCCACATGGGAAAGAAAGTTGCAATGGTATCCCTTGGTTGCGCCAAGAACCAGGTGGATGCCGAACAGATGCTTTGCCTGCTGCACGAGGCAGGCTATGAAGTAACCACCGAGGTGGAATACTGTGATGTAGCCATCGTCAATACCTGCGGCTTCATTGAAAGCGCAAAGAGTGAGGCCATCACCGAGATTCTGGAACTGGGCCTTCTGAAAAATGAGGGTAAGATTGGCAAGATCCTGGTAACGGGATGTCTTTCTCAGCGTTACAAGGACGAACTGATGCAGGAGTTGCCTGAGGTAGACGGTATCCTGGGCTGCGGCAGCTATACGGAGATCGTCTCCGCTGTAGACGACGTGCTGGGGGGCGATAAGCCCTACCGCTTTGGGGACATCAACGGCGAGATTCAGGAAGTGGGCCGTGTGCTTACCACCCCTGACTACTATGCCTATCTGAAGATTGCCGAGGGCTGTGACAATCACTGCGCCTTCTGCGTGATCCCCTCCCTCCGGGGCAAGTACCGCAGCCGGAAGTTTGAGGATCTCATTGAAGAAGCAAAGCTCTTGGCTGAGGACGGCATTAAGGAGCTGATCGTCATTGCTCAGGACACCTCCCGCTACGGCATTGACCTGTACGGCAAGCGCCGACTTTCCGAACTGCTGCGGGAGCTGTGTAAGATCGAGGGCTTCCACTGGATTCGTGTACATTATCTGTATCCCGATGAGATGGATGATGAACTCATTGATACCATCGCCCAGGAAGAGAAAATTTGCTCCTATCTGGACATTCCCATTCAGCACTGCAACGACAGCATTCTGAAGCATATGAACCGCCGGGGCAACAAGGAATATCTGGACAACCTTCTGCCCAAGCTGCGTGAAAAGATTCCCGGCCTGGTGCTGAGAACCTCCCTGATCGCCGGACTTCCCGGAGAGGGCGAAGAGGAATTCCAGGAGCTGTGCGAGTTCCTGAAGAAGCACCGCATGGAGCGTGTGGGCTGCTTTGCCTTCTCTCCCGAAGAGGGAACCGCCGCCGCCAAGATGGACTATCCCGACACCGAGGTGGCCCAGAAGCGTGCGGAGATCGTGGCAGAGCTGCAGAGCCGCATTATGGACGACTATAACGAATCCATGATCGGTAAAACCGTGGAAGTGCTGGTAGAGGGCTATGACCGTCTGGCAGAGTGCCAGTTTGGACGCACCTATGCCGACTCCCCGGAGATCGACGGCATGGTATTCTTCACCAGCGAGACCCGGTATCGTCCCGGCACCTTTGTAAATGTGGTCATTGAGGACACCATGGACGGGGACCTCATTGGCTCTGTGGAGGAATGAGGAATGACAACTGCAAGTAAAATCACCCTGATCCGGGTGCTGATGATCCCAGTGTTTATGGTGCTCCTGCTGATGGGCTATAACATTCCCGCCCTCGTCGTGTTTATCGTGGCTTCCTGCACCGATTTTGTGGATGGCTATATTGCACGGCATTACAATCAGGTCAGCAATTTTGGTAAGTTCCTGGACCCTCTGGCGGACAAGCTGCTGGTGGTTTCCTGTATGCTGATCTTTGTCCAGTGGGGCAGAATGCCCGCCTGGGCTGTGATGATCGTGCTGACAAGAGAATTTGCCGTCACCGGCCTTCGGCTGGTGGCTGTAGGAGCAGGCCGTGTTATGGCTGCGGGCTGGTCCGGTAAGGTCAAGACGGCTTCCACCATGGTGGGCCTGTGCGTCATGCTGTTTTTCACCAATTCCCTGGTGCTGGACTGGATCGTTACCATCGTGATCGTTGCAACCACTTTGTTCTCCGGTATCGAGTATTTCGTCAAGAACTGGGACGTTCTGGACATGAAAAAGTGAGGTCTTGACACATTTTTTCCTTCATGGTAATATGATGGACAGAAAGTGAATATCGCGTGGATCGGGAAGAGTAAGGGCGAAAAGGTTCGAAAGAGAGCTGCGGTCACCGGCTGAAAGCCGCGGCAGAAGCTTTGCCCCGAAAGTGCGCCCGGGAGCGAGGGGAGACCCCGTGAGGCCGCGTCAG
>CAZEPQ010000008.1:0-29200 GCA_964514175.1 uncultured Oscillospiraceae bacterium | reverse complement strand
CCCCTGTGTATCTCAGCCACATGGCCTTTGGGGACTACTTTGCGGGCAGCAAATACATCGGTCTTGATAAAACGCTGAAGGATCATCCTCAGATGCGCTTTGTCTCGGACAAGCTGGTGGTGGACGAGCAGATCACACTCCTTACCAAAATTCCGGGCGATACGCTTTTGCCCAAAGCAAACGCCAATTTGAATGACAAAAACGGCCCCGATCCCTTTCTACATGAGATGGTGATGCTGGTGAAGGAGGGAGACACCCTCATGCTGCTGGGCGGCTGCGCCCACCGGGGCATTGTCAACATTTTGGAGTATGTTAAAGATACCGTGGGCCGCTATCCCGATATTGTGGTCTCAGGATTCCATCTGGCTGCCGGAGGCTCCGGCAAGTGCATGGCAGATGATGCCTATATTGACGCACTGGCGGAAAAGCTGATGGCCACAGGTGCCACGTTCTGCTCCTGTCATTGCACCGGTCTGGAAGCCCTCTTGAAACTCCAGACGCGGATGCCCGGGAAACTCTGCGCCCTCTCAACAGCAATGGGAATTGAAACCTAATGATGCCAAAATCCGCCGCAGATTGATCCTGCGACGGATTTTTTACAAAAACCATATTTACATCAGCGGTGCCAGCAGTCTCAGCACAGCACGGAGCAGCCGCATCGGCAGACTGGTGGCCATGCAGTCTTCCAGAGACACTCTCTGGCAGCTCTCAAAGGTACAGGCAAAATCACGATAGATGTCGGAAATGCAGTCCGCATCATACAGGAACACGCCGTTTTCAAAATGGAGGTAAAGACTCCGATAGTCCAGATTGATGGTTCCAACGGTGGCATATTTCCCGTCCACCGCAAAGACCTTGGAGTGGATAAAGCCGGGGATATACTCATAGACCTTGACGCCGCACTTTACAAGCTGCTCATAGTGGGCACGGGTCACCAGGTGGACATACCATTTATCCGGAATATGCGGCGTTATGATCCGCACATCCAGACCGGATTTTGCCGCATTGCACAGAGCCTCCGTCATTGTGTAATCGATAACCAGATAGGGCGTCATAATATAGACGGATTTCTTCGCCCGGTTAATGAGATTCAGATACACCGTGGAGCCCACCGCTTCGTCATCCAGCGGATTGTCCGCATAGGGCTGAACAAATCCCCGGCTTTCCTCCACCGGCTCCGGCGGGATATACTGGGTGATAGAGTCCCGCCCCCCGGAAACAAAGTCCCACAGAGAAAGGAACATGACCGTCATGGACCAGACCGCCTCGCCCCGAAGCATGATGGCGTTATCCTTCCAGTGCCCAAAGCGCTCCTTTTCGTTGATATATTCATCCGCCAGATTGATTCCACCGGTAAAGCCCACCTTACCGTCAATAATCATAAACTTTCGGTGATCCCGGTTGTTAAGCCTTGCGGATACCACGGGAATAAAGGGCGAAAAGACGCAGCAGCGGATCCCCGCCTCTTCCAGCTCTTTCTTATAGTTAAAGGGCAGCAGATTGATGCAGCCAAAGTCGTCATACATCACCCGCACGTCCAGTCCATGGGCTGCTTTCTCTTTTAATATATCCAAAATTCCGTCCCACATCTTACCGGGACCAATGATAAAGTATTCCAGAAAAATGTATTTTTCCGCCTTTTTCAGCTCCTCCAGCATCACAGGATAGACATCATCCCCCAAGGGGAAATACCGTGTAGAGGTATTCTCATAAATGGGACAGCCTGCCACCGACTGAATATACCGAGACTGGATGCCGGCGGACTGAGATGTCTCTGCCAGTTTTTCAGATATTTCAGGATTTTGAGGCAGATGCCGCCGCAGATTCGCCTCCACAGACCGCATTTTCTTCCTTTGCCGGTACGAAAGCCGGTTGCCCCCCAGCATCAGATAAAACAGACCGCCAAAGACCGGGAAGATCAGGATCGGCACCACCCATGCAATTTTATATGCCGGGTTGGTATTCTTACTGATGACAGCCAGGGTCGCAATGACGCTCAGCACCACCAACCCAACGTAGATCCAATCGTTGATCTCCTGAAACTTCCAGATCATCAGTACAAATACGATGAGCTGGCACAAGATACTGATACAGACCATGGTAACACGCTGGAACAACAGCTTTAGCATATTGGGAAGTATCCGTAATTTTTCCTTTTTCAAGTGGTGTTCCTCCTTCCCTTTGGATTTTACCACGGAGAAATTTGCTTATACAGCAAAAATTAGGAAAAGGCCGCTCCATCTGGAGCGGCCCAGGTTTACAGATTCTTAGCCATTAACAATAGGCAGAATGATGTACAGAATTATAGCTGCGAAAGCAACAACAACGATACCGGCGATCTGAGCAATTCTCAGAGGCTTGTTCCAGGTGCCCTTGCCCTTGCCCCATGCAGAAGTCTGGCATGCAAACAGGCCGCAGAGCAGAGTCAGCAGAGACAGATACTTATTTCTTTCAGGCAGCAGAGAGAAAACACCGATGGCAACGCCCACTACGTCGAAGATATAGGCGAAAATCATCCAGAACCAGTACTTAAAGCCACGCTTCTGATTGCCTACGTCAGCAAATTCTGCATTCAGCTTGTCAAAACTATTATCCACAAAGAATACCCCCTAAAGAAAATCAAACCCTAATTGGCTTGTTTTGTTGGAATTAATATACCACAAACAGCCATGTTTCGTCAACATCAAGTTTCGGTCAAAGTGTAGAATTTAAGACGCAAACTTTATGAACTTTTACCGCCGCAATCATCCAACACCCCAGCCAGAGCCTCCGCAAAAACTTCTGCGGAGATTTTTGCTTCCTCCAGCGTATTTCCTGAGGCTCCTACCTCCACCAAAAGTGTCATGGGTGCCAGGTCTTGATTAAAGCGTTCCGTCCGAAGATTCAGCGGACGCATCAAATCACCGTAGCTATCGCTAAGGCGCATTTGCAGCACCGCCGCCAGAGCCAGATTGGTCCTCCAGTTTGGATGGGTCAGTCCACCGGCATCTGTACCCACCACCAGCATGAGTTGGGCGGCTACAGTGTCTCCCACGGTGCAGGCCATTCGCATCTGGTTCCCATCCCCATTCTCCACCGCGTCCCGGTGAATATCAAGCACCAGCAAAATTCCAGGATATTTCGCCAAATTCTCCTCTATGACGGTTCTAGAACGATTATAGGCCCCGGTATACTCCGGATAGTCGCAGAGCGTAGTGTCATGGATCACGCCATACCCCCGGGCTTCCAGGGCCTTACGAATGGTCTCTCCAACAGCAATGACGTTTTTGCTTTCATCCTGGGTACGATAGGCCGAATTATACGGATCCGAATAGCTCTCAGAACCATGGGTGTGCATGATTAAAACCACAGGCTGTCCAGCCTGCAGGGTGTCAAGTTGCGGCAGGGCCGGAAGTGCGGACAGGTCAATCTCATAATTGGTTTCGTTCCGAAGCTCCAAAGTGCTTCCCCCGTCTACTGTCACCGGCTCCGGAGTTGTGGTAACGACCTCAGTCTCCCGGGCCACCTCATCCCAGGCCTCCTCAATGGTGGTAACAGGTACCTGCAAAGCTTGGGAGGGTTTGGGACTTACTTCCATTTGCGACATTTCCTCCGCCGTTGTCTCATTCAGTGTTGCCACAGCCCCGAACTGTCGCTGCAGGATCATATTGCCCAACGCAGCCGTTTTTTCCTCCGTCATGCTTTCTTCTGTCTGCATAATCAGAAACCCTGTGCAGATCAAAAGCAGAACCGACGCAAATATGGTCGAACCCTGTTTCATATGTACCACCTCATAAAAATATATGAGGCACTTTGAAAATTCAGAACACTTTTCGCCCCTATTCCCAAAGTTATACCGTTTGTGCGTAGGGACAAGATTCGTCTTGTCCGACAGGTAGCAGTACAATATCCAGAAGGTTTAGGCAAAAACATACTGCGGTAGGGCGTGCTGCCCTGTCAACCCGCCGGCAGTGAAAAGTTCAACAACCTAAAAACCTCCGGCGAATTCGCACTGCGATCGTTATACCAAAACCAATCACACAAAAAACAGAATGGACAGGTATCAAAAACGAACCTCTATACCATCAAAAAATGCGGTATTTTACCTGAAACTGATATAAACCGCATAAATCGCTACTTGCCTCGCAAAAAATGTAATGCTAGAATAATATGGATATTTAAAAATAGGAAGTGATCCAACATGCCCAATATGAAAGCAGCCTGGAGAATCCCTCCGGCACCCATTCCCCCTGAGCAGATCACCAAGACCTACGATGCCGACGTAGTAGTCGTCGGTGTGGCCCATGCAGGTACCGCAGCAGTCCGTGCTGCCGCCGAAGCAGGCGCCAAGGTCATCGCCATTGATAAGCAGAAGGAAAAGATCTTCCACGCCGTGGGCAACGACCTGGGCCATATCAACTCCAAGTTCCTGGCCTCCCGTGGTATTCCCCATGTGGACGAGATCGAATTCTTAAATGACTGGCAGGTTCGCAGCAACAACCGTTCCAACCCCAAGCTGGTAATGCAGTTTGCCAAGACCTCCGGCGAAGCCTTCGACTGGATGATCGAGCCCCTTTCTCAGGAGCAGAAGGATGCCATCGTTGTGACCCATTGGCCCGGCAACAAGAACTTCACCGGTGACATTTCCGGCTTTAAGTTCTGGCCCGGCTGCGCAGAGTTCCCCGGCATTGCCAGCCTGTCCAAGACCGCCAAGCTCAATCATGAGATCGCAAAGCAGCACGGTGCCGAGTTCCTCTGGGAAACTACCGGTGAGCAGCTTGTAAAGACCGGCAACCGTGTCACCGGCGTCATCGCCAAGGACAAGGAAGGCAACTACATCCAGGTCAACGCCAAGAAGGGCGTGATCCTGGCCGCAGGCGACTTCTCCAAGAATCAGGAGATGGTAGAGGATCTTTGCGAAGAGATCACCAGCCTGAAGGACGAAGGTCAGGTCGTAGTAGCCTCTGTGAGAGGCCAGGACGGCAGCGGTATCCGCATGGGCGTATGGGCCGGCGGCCGCATGTCCCCTGCCCCCATTGCAACCATGGGCGCCAACTACTTCTTCCCCAATCAGGTCATCGGTACTGCCGCAACCGTGTGGCTGGATCGTGACGGCAACCGCTACTGCAACGAGGGTTTCGGTGATGCCGTACTCTCCGGTGTAGAGGGTGCCCGTCTTCCCGATGGCTATGTAACCTCTGTATTTGATGATGACCTTGAGGACCTTCTCACCTATCAGGCTCCCGGCCATAATGCCATCTGGGCCAGCAATGAGGAAGAACTCGGCGGCATCCGTGCCAGAATGCAGCAGGCCCGTGAGGCAGGCAAGGAAGGCGCAAGCCTGGATGGTCGTCCCGTTCACACGCCTCCCGCAGGCCGTGGTAAGGGCGGTCCTCCCGATATCGCAGATATGCCCATGTTCGGTGCCCCCGGTGGCATGCCCGGTGGTCCTGGTGGCGCTCCCGGCGGTATGCCCGGACCCGGAGGTCCCGGCGGTGCTCCCGGCGGCATGCCCGGTGGTCCTGGTGGCCCTGGCGGCGCTCCCGGTGGCATGCCCGGTGGTCCTGGTGGCCCCGGAGGTCCCAAGTCCGACCCCAACGAGCGCATGTACTGCGCCGACACCCTGGAAGAACTGGCTGATATGCTGGGCTTTGAGGGCCAGAAGAAGGAGAATTTCCTCAACTCCATCGCCCGTTACAACGAGTTCTGCAAGACCGGACGTGACGAAGACTTCGGCAAGGATCCTAGAATCCTCCGCCCCGTCGAAAAGGCCCCCTTCTACGCCTTCCGCCGCCACATCCAGATCGGAAACGAGTTCCTGGCAACTGTAGACGGTCTCTGGACCGATGATCGCCAGAACGTTGTGGACCAGAACAAGGAACCCATCCCTGGTCTTTACGCCACCGGCAACTGCTGTGGCCGCCGCTGGGGCATTCAGTATTCCACACCCATTCCCGGCGTGTCCATCGGCATGGCCTGGACCTTGGGCAGACTCTGCGGCATAAACGCTGCTGAGGGATAAAGTATTAAGAGGCTGATGCAAAACCGCATCAGCCTCTTTTGTTATGCCAGTTCTATGGCCCGATTGGCCGCCATGAAGCCGCCTGCCACAGCCCAGCTATAGTCGTTGATAACCTCCGTCTTATGAAGCAGATCGTTGATATAGCGTCCGCAGGTGATATCGCCTGCGGCAAACAGGCCGGGGACGATTTCTCCCTTTTTCAGGACCTCCATATTGGGGCTCACGTCCAATCCGCCAAACACACCGTCCAGATACAGATAGTTCGCGATGGCGAAGAAGGGGCCTTCCTGAATGGGCCGCAGGAAGTTTTTCGACTTTAAGAAGTCTCCGTCCCTGCCCAGAGCACAAAACTCGTTATATCTTTCAACAGTATCCTTGAACTGCTGCGCAGGCACACCCATCTTCTGGGCCAATTCCTCCAGAGTATCACCGCAGATAACGGTAGTATTCCCAAGCCGTTCCGCTAACGCTCTGTATGCATTCCGATCCGGGGGTGTGGGTTCCTTCCGATTCATGGCAAAGTCCGGCACACCACCAGGATAGGGGAAGCCGCCCTCAGGACCGCCGGGGCCTCCCGGACCACCCGGTCCGCCGGGGCCGCCTGCCGGCATTTCCTTGGGTTCCTTGGATTCCAGAATGGCGCTGTCCAGTACCGTAAAAGACACGGATTTGGGCTGATACATAAGGCGTTCCGCCATGACCTTGCCGTCCACCTTTTCATTGCACCAGCGCTTGCCTTCCAGATTCACACGAATGGTGTCTCCCCGCTCGCCCATCTGGAAAGCCCCCTGCTCAAAGGCCACGGGCATACAGCCCACAAAGGCCAGAACAATGCTGTCCCGATTCAGAGGAATCCCTGCATTTTCTGCCAGCGTCAGACCATCACCGGTCAATGTGGGCATATCATGGGCATAACGCTTGGCTTTTGTATCCGCAAATTCCGGGATCATTTCCCGAATGCGTTCTGACCGGATCAGACTGCCGGTACAGAGCAAGCACTGGGGACAGGCAATTTCGATCAGGCCGCCTCCGTCCTGGGCAACAACGCCCCGAACCTTCCCGGCTTCGTCCAGCTTCAGCTCTGTGGCAGCCGTTTCTGTTAGAATCTCAACCCCCAGCTTCCCAAGGTATGGCAGAATGTGGGTGGTAATGAATTTGCCGCTACCATAGGCCTGATCCTTCGTTCCAACAGACATTTCCCCGGTGAATGGATGAGGCGAGAGCTGGAAGCACTTTTCCACAGGCGCCCAGGAACAAAGCCAGTCAAACACGCCGCCAAGGGAGGTAAAAAGATTCTCCATCAGAGCTTTATCAAGGCTCCAGCGTGTCAGATCCATGGCTGCCTTCACCTTGGCATCCACAGAATCCGGCACACCTGCATCCTTCTCCCACTGGGTGTTGGAAGGCGTCAGGCCCACCGCGAAGTATCCACCGCCGCCGGGTTTCCGGTTTTTCTCCAGCACAATTACCTTCTTTCCGGTACTTTCGGCAAACTTCGCTGCTGCCACCAGTCCGGCAGCGCCGCCGCCCACCACACAGAAGTCGCATTCCTTATAAATGGTCTCATGCTTTTCCATGGGCACCCGGGGCGTTTCCGCATCCTCGATGGCATCCATAACACAGACCTGGGAACACTTGCCACAGCGGATGCACTTTTCGTTGTCGATGACGTATTTGTCACCGTTGTAGGAAATTGCCACCACGGGACATTCATTCTGACAGAAGGTGCAGCCGATACAGGTATCGTTGATGTATAAAGACATGATTCATTCCTCCTTTATAGAAATTATATCGCAGTTACAATTTCCGGCGCAACCATATTTATCCGAACTGAAAGTTTCAATTTCATAACATTAAGGCGACTGTTCCCAGCCGCCTTAAAAAATGATTTATCCTGCGTTCATTTCCATTTTGGTATAAGCCTCCGCCACATTCAGCACATGGTCACCGATACGTTCAAAGTCGGTCAGCAGTTCGGAATACAGGATACAGCCCTCTTCAGAGCAAATGCCGTCCTTCATACGCTGGAGATGGGTCTCCCGATAGGTATCGGTCATGTCGTCAATTTGCTGCTCCATGGCAGATACATCGCTGAGCCACTGCGTCTTATCCTCCAGCGGATTAAGGATCATGCCAAGGGCCTTGTCGGTAATTTCCTGCATCTTACCGATCTCCGCAAGGGCCGCCTGAGAAAAGGTAATGGATTTTTCAGCAATGGTCTTAACATAATCGCTGATGTTCTGCGCGTGGTCACCAATTCGCTCAGCATTGCCGCTAATGAGCATATACTGCTCAATGGCGGCAACGTCATCGCCGGTTTTGTTGGTCACAAGGATCTTGGAGATATACTGAGAGATATCACGGTTGAGGCAGTCGATTTTCTCCTCCACCTGGGCAATGGTCATTTCCGTGGAAGTATCCACCCGAAGCACAGCCTGGAAACAGTTGTTCACATTATCCTTTGCCAGGGTGAGAATCTTCTCAACCTCCTGCCGCAGCACATCCATGTGGATAGCAGAGCTGCCCAGCTTACCACGGCCCCGGTTGATATCCTCTGCCAGCGCCAGCAGGGGGCGCTCCTCCGCAGGGGAGTTCTTTACATCAGGTAGAATGATGGTTGCCAGCTTCGCAAGATAAGTACCAAAGGGCAGCAGGAGCACGGTAGTTACAATGTTGAAAATTGTGTGCATGTTTGCAATCTGCGCCGCGGGCTTGTCAGGGGTAATATTGCCGACAAGCTCCGTAATGGGCAGAGTCAGGCACAGAACTGTAAAGATCGTGGTACCGATCAGGTTGAACATAAGATGGATCAGTGTGGTGCGCTTTGCACTGCGGCTGGTGCCGATGGAGGCCAGAACAGCGGTGATACAGGTACCGATATTCTGACCAAAGAGTACGAACACAGCACTGTTAAAGTCAATGAGGCCACTGATGGCCAGTGCCTGCAAAATGCCAACAGAAGCGGAGGAGGACTGGATCACAGCGGTAAACACAGCACCGGCCAGAATCCCCAGGACAGGATTGGAGAATTTGGTCATCAGAGAGATGAAGGCTTCCGACTCACGGAGCGGCTCCATGGCACCGCCCATCATATCCATACCGATGAACAGCACACCAAAACCGGCAAGGATCTTGCCAATGTGCTGGGCCTTGGGATTCTTCAGGAACATAATGGCTGCCACGCCCACAAAGGCAAACAGGGGCGCGATCAGATCCACATCCAGAGAAATTAGCTGACCGGTGATGGTGGTGCCGATATTAGCACCCATGATGATCCACACAGCCTGCTGAAGCGTCATCATGCCGGTATTAACAAAACCCACCACCATAACCGTTGTGGCGGAAGAAGACTGGATCACGGCGGTAATGGCCGCACCGACGGCAACGCCCAGGAACCGATTTGCGGTCAGCTTTTCCAGAATGCCCTTCATACGGTTACCGGCAGCTTCCTCCAGACCGCTGGACATCATCTGCATACCGTACAGGAACAGGGCCAGACCGCCCAGAAGGCCGAGAACATCAGAGATACTCATTCTTTACATTTCCTCCTCAATTTTACCCAAAATTGTGTTGATATAATAGATTTTTTACGGATTTCCCCCACATTATAGGCATGAAAAATTCTGCGGTCAATGCTATACGACAATTCTTTACCTCCCTTTTACAATGATTTCTCACATTTTTGATATCCGCCCTCCAACAGCGAAAACTGGCCCCTCTATCCTGTAATACGGGACTACAGGAACTTTTACACAAATTTACCCCTCTTGATTTTACGGGAATCATCAAAAATTTCTCTTGCCAAATGCAATTCCTTTGGTAAAATATTAGTGTCCGGTTCTTTTCTTTTCGGCCGGCATATTTTATTTTCATGGCGCCCTTTAACGCCGGAGGAGGAACTATGCATCCGATCGAACAATATATTACCAACATCCCCGATTTTCCGGAACCGGGCATCATTTTCCGTGACATCACCTCCGTCATCAGCAGTGCTGAAGGCCTTAAGCTGGCAATTGATGAAATGACGAAGCTGCTGGAGGGCGTGGAATTTGACGCACTGGCAGGACTGGAATCCAGAGGCTTCCTCTTTGGCATGCCCATTGCCTACAACTTGGGAAAACCCTTCCTGCCCATCCGCAAAAAGGGCAAACTGCCCCGTGAGACCGTAGAAGCCTCCTACGATCTGGAGTACGGCTCCGCCACCATTGAAATGCACAAGGATGACGTAACCCCCGGTATGAAGATCGTCCTCATCGACGACCTAATCGCCACCGGCGGCACCTTAGAGGCCGCTGCCCGTCTGGTGGAAACCCTGGGGGGCGAAGTGGTCAAGGTCATCTGCCTGCTGGAGCTGAAGGGCCTCTATGGCCGCGACAAGCTCACAAAATACCCTGTAGATACCGTCGTAGCTTACGAGGGTAAATAAAAAATGCCCCGGGCGGCTGGAGCGCCTGCGGCACAAAAACACGAGAGGAGTTAAAGTAAGATGTTTGAAAAACTGTTTAAACTGTCCGAAAACAAAACAAACGTCAAAACGGAAGTCATGGCCGGCGTAACCACCTTTATGACCATGGCTTACATCCTTGCAGTCAACCCCAGCATTCTTGCTGACGCTGGCATGGATTCCACCGCTGTTCTGATCGCAACGGCTCTGGCCTCCTGTATCGGCACGCTTTGCATGGCTTTCATGGCCAACCTTCCCTTTGCCCTGTCCGCAGGCATGGGCCTCAATGCTTATCTGGCCTACACTGTAGTCCTGGGTATGGGCTATAGCTGGCAGGTAGCACTTCTTGCAGTCTTTGTGGAAGGCATCATCTTTATTGTTCTTTCCCTTACCAACATTCGTGAAGCCATCTTCAACGCCATTCCTCTTACCCTGAAGCGGGGCGTTTCCGTGGGCATCGGTCTGTTCATCGCTTTCATCGGCCTCCAGAATGCCGGTCTGTGCGTGGACTCCTCCACCCTGGTCACCATCACCTCCTTCACCGACAACTTTAGCACCTCCGGCATCTGTGCTCTGCTGGCTGTTATCGGTCTGCTGATCACTGCCATCCTTTATATCAAGGGCCTGAAGGGCGCCATTCTCTGGGGCATCCTGATCACCTGGGTTATCGGCATCATTTGCCAACTGGTAGGCATCTATCAGGTCACTCCCGAGGCAGGCTACTATTCCCTGCTGCCCTCCTTCGCCATCACCGATTATTCCAAGCTGGGCGAAACCTTCGGTCAGTGCTTCAAATTTGATTTCAGCAACGTAGGTATCGTGAACTTCATCATCGTTGTGTTCTCCTTCCTGTTTGTTGACATCTTCGACACCCTGGGCACCCTCATCGGCGTCGCTACCAAGTCTGACATGCTGGACGAGGAAGGCCGCCTGCCCGGCATTAAGCCCGCTCTGATGGCTGACGCCATCGGCACCACCGTTGGTGCTGTTCTGGGCACCTCCACCGTTACCACCTTTGTCGAGTCCGCTTCCGGCGCCGCAGTGGGTGGCCGCACCGGCCTCACCGCTCTGGTAACCGGTCTTCTGTTCCTGGTGGCTTCCCTGTTCGCTCCCATCTTCACCGCCATCCCCTCCTTCGCAACTGCTCCCGCACTGATTATGGTTGGCTTCCTGATGGTTGGCACCGTCACCGAGATCAAGTTCGACATGGACAACATGACTGAGTCCGTTCCCGCTTACCTGGCTATCATTGCCATGCCTCTGTTCTACAGCATCTCCGAGGGTATCTCCATGGGTATCATCTCCTATGTGATCCTGAACGTTGCTGCTGGCAAGGCCAAGAAGGTCTCCCCCCTGATGTATGTACTGGCAGTGCTGTTCGTGCTGAAGTACATCTTCCTGTAAAAATCTTCCCCATACGGTTTATTCCCTCCGCCGCAAGGTGGAGGGAATTTTTTGTCATATAGAGGATAAAATGAACGAGAAAACAGGATGGTTTTCATGTTATAATAGCTCCAGCACCATAAGAGAGGCTGAGATTTTATGAACAACGAATTTTTAACCCTTTATCCTGGCATATATCTGCCGGAGGAAAAGAAGGCCATGAATGCCTACCGCAAGACCCTGGACGAACTGAATTCCAGACCTGCCCCTACCATGGAAGAAATACTTTCTGGGAACTTTCAGGCAGATACAAACCCCGGCATTCCCTCGGTACAGCAGGTAACACTGGAGGCTGCTCAGGAGATGGCCCGGCAATACGACCCAGAAAATCCCCTGTATTTTGACGAAGCCTACGCCAAGGAATCTCCCTACGGCGGCCAAATTGCTATGCCCATCTTCCCCTGTCCTAAGGGCGGCTTCTTTGGCGGACTCACTGATGACTTCGGTGATATCAAATCCGTTCGGGAGCATCACCACTATGTTGAGTTTTTCGCGCCCATCTATGTGGGCGACACTCTGTATACAGTGGTGGACAATCGGGATTTCATGGACATCACCCCCGCCACAGGCAGCAAATACCGCACCTGGGCCCTGCGGGGCACAGGCCGTGTCTATAACCAAAAGGGACAGCTTGTAATGATTCAGACCTGCGGCGCAAAAGAATGCTTCCAGATCTATGCCGATCCTGACAAACGCACCTGGAGCAAGGAAATGGAGACCATCGACTGGAACGATCACATCATCCACCACTATACCGACACCGATTGGGACACCATCCGTGACTACTGGTCTCTGGAAAGACGCCGTGGAACGGAGCCCCTCTACTGGGAGGATGTACAGGTTGGAGATCGGCCCCCTGTCACCATAGACGGACCCTTTACCACCCCGGAAAAATCCCCCCTCTGCTGCGGCCCATCACGGAGCGACTGGGCACTGCGGCATCGATTTGGGGAATCCGACAATACCCGAGATGAATTTGGTCAGTACCACATCCCCGATGTGGAAGCCGCCGAGCTGGAAGAACAACGCAGAAAGCGTGCCGCCATGCCCCCACGGAAGCCCAAACCCGGAGAAAAGCCCCCAAAACCCCTGGGCGGCAATTCCCCATTCGAGATTCGCGGAAGAGCCTCCCTTGAAAACTACACAGGCCGGAACACAGCCCTCCGTGCCATTATGAACTACATCGGCGATAACGGTCGGCTGAAAAAGCTCAGTTGGGCCATTGGAACCCAGGACGAATCCCACCTTGACATCCCCCAGCATCCCAACCGTGTCAGCAGCTTTCTGACAGTTCCCGGTATGGAGCACTGTCGTGCGGACATTCACGGTGAAGCAGGAGATGTGGCCATCAACCGTATTGTGGTGACAAATAAATACGTCGAAAACGGTCTGCATCTAATCGACCTTGTCTGGTGGTGCGAGACCATAGACGGACAAATCTTCACTGAGGGCACCGCCACTGTTGAGCTTCCCAGCAGGGATTAAAAAGAGGCTATCTCGTTAAGGATAAGGTAGAAACAACAGAATTGGTCTGTCTAATCTTGTAGACAGACCAATTCCATTGCTTCAATTTTTACACTTAATGAGGTAACCTCTTATTATATTTCTCCGTAAATCGCCTCGTACCGAGGCAGAACATACTTAATGACCCGCTTCACCTGTTTGAAGAAGAACAGCATCCAGTCCCGGGAACTTTCGTTGATGCTCTCCTTATAGGTGGCCCAGCCCACATAGTACCAGTTGTGCAGACCCATGTAGGCGATCCAGTGAAGCCGCTCCAGCTCCGTGGCAGGCCGATCAAAATAAGCCTCCAGAATGGCATCAATGTCCGGATCATCCAGCTCATAGCCCGCTATGACCCGTCCAAAGTCGTAGGCAGGGTCGTTCCATCCGGCAAACTCCCAGTCGATGATATCGAAGCTGTGGTCCGTCAGAAGGCAGTTGTCGCCATTGATGTCGTTATGGCACATGGTCTTCTCCACACCGTCCATTTCGGTGTAACGGTAGATTTTGCGCATGGCCTCCCACTCAGACTTAAAGATCTCAAACAGGTTGCCCTTCATCTTGGAGGCCTCCTGCATCAGCCGCTCCGTCTGATAGATGGCATTGTACTCAAAATCCTGCCAATCCGCCATGCCCTTGCCTTCCTCATGGAACGCGCGAATCTGACGGGCCAGATGCTTCATAAACTCCAGGTCGTGATAGTAAATATCCCCCAGGGGCTTTGCATTGTCCACAAACTTGGAGATTTTAATGCCGGTCTCGTCAATGTAGACGTAGGTATTATCCACTCCAGCCTTGGCAGCAAGCTGCTGGGCACGAACCTCGTTCTTGCGGTAGATGAAGAAGGAGCTACTTTCACCGGGATAACGAAAAATGTACTTCTCACCCCGAACCACGAAGGTAAACAGCACATTGGTCAGGCCCTTCTGCAAAATCACAATATTTCCGATCTCGTCCTCCGTGCAGCCCAGCACCTGGCAGATCTTCTGATTGATCTTACCGCTGACATTCTCCAGGAACAGACTGTCGATGTTCTGGATCTCCTGGATGGAGTCGAATTCATAGAGGAAATCCGCAGGATATTCGTGGACATACATATCCAGATCATCGGCGTGACGACTGACAAATTCCTCCCAGAACAAAGCAGAAACCCGGAAATCGTCGATCTCCTCCTCCAGATAGTTCACAAGACGGCGGGAAAATTCCCGGTCAATGTAGGCGTGACCATAAATGCACTCGCCGCTTTTAGCGCCGCTGTAGACATCCAGGATTCTGCCGGAAAGATTTTTCCGCACCAGAAGCTCATTGTGGGCATTTCCCTTACAGACTGTGGCATGGAAGGCATTATACTCGTACAAAGAGAAGGGATTTTCCTCGAAATAATTGTCACAGTTGAGAATATATGTGCTGCTCAGATGGTCCTTGGCAATATACAGAGAGTAGATATTATTCTTTTTCAGGTCCGGGTTAATTTCCAGCTCCACGCCCCACTTCTCCGCCAGGAAGAAATACATCTCCTGCTTATAGCCAACCACCACCGTGATATCTTCGATGCCTGCCTCCTGAAGCTGACGGATCTGCCGCTCAATGAGGGTCTCCCCATTTTTCACATACAGGCCCTTGGGCATGGAGTAAACGGATTTTGCAGAAATGTCAGAACCACCTGCCGCCAGGATCACCGCATTTTCCACCTTTAGCGGCTGGATCTCAGCGATGGCTTCCTCTGTCACCAGCCCATGGGCCACATAGCCCTTTCTTTCCAGTTCCTTTACAAGCTGGCCCACCTCTTCTTCGGACTTGAACACATAATAATGAACATTGGCATAGACGTAGGAAGAAATATCCTCCAGAGGCGCACCGTATTTGAGCATGGTGCGGATAACTTCAAATTCCTTATAAGTAATCATTTATCTTTCTCCCTCTCGTTTTTCTTTCAGGAGCATCAGCCCTTCAAAAATGTCCAGATCTTCCTTGGTAGTGATTTTAAAATTCATGCGGTTGGTCTTTGAGAAATACAGCTTCTTTCCAAGAGCCAGATATACAGAGGTGGTATGGGGTTCCAACGTATCCAGGATTCCCTGACGCCGTGCCTCTTCGTACACCGCAACCAGTTCCCCATAGCGGAAGGTCCAGGGATTGCTGAACCCCTTCAGGCTTTCCCGAAGGATATTCTGGGTGGAGCCATATTCGTCATCCTTGATACAGGTACACAGTACCATGTCCTCTGCCGCAATGGCATTGCCGTGCTGCTCACAGACACGGATGCTGTCGTCAATGATCTCGTCCGTGGTGAAGGGCGAAACGCCGAAACTCAGCACCACAATATCATCGGGATTCAATTCCTCCTTCAGATGGAAAATACCGTTGATGGTGGAGTCCTGAAAGGTCTCTCCCCCCTCAGCCAGCCACCTGGTTTTGATAATGCCATAGTTTTTTACAATTCCCTTGACCGTTTCCACCCAGTCCTTATGGCAGACGATCTCAATAGCGTCAATATTTTTATTGTATTGAAAACACTCCAGGGTATATGCCAGCACAGGCTTCCCCATGACCTTAATAAACTGCTTAGGAACATCGGCTCCAACCCGGGTGCCAGTCCCCCCTGCCAGTACAACAGCAACATTCATGTTCCATTCTCCTTATTGCCTAAACACTATCTCTATCAGTTTACAGGAGAACCCGCTTTGTGTCAACTAAAAATCAACATTCCCTGTATTTTTTTCTAGCCCCATCTTGAAAATCACCAAATGTTGATTTATAATATACCAGCTACAACACAACGCGGAGGAAAACACCATGTCCCTTGGATCAAACATAAAAAAACGGCGCTATGAGCTGGGGCTGAGCCAGCAGGAGCTTGCCACAGCAATGGGTTATAAGACCCGCTCCACCATTGCTAAAATTGAATCCAGCGAGAATGACGTGTCCCAAAGCAAGCTACAAAGATTCGCTCAGGTTCTGGACACCACCGTGGAGGCTTTGATTTCCGGTGGTGGCGGCACTGTTCCCTCCCCTGTCCCCCAGATCGTTTTACCCCAGGGCGTCAAGCGCAGCCGAACGGTGGCGGTAATTCTGGCGGGAGGTAAATCCATTCGGAACCACCAGAATATCCCCAATCAGTTTATAAACGTGCTGGGAAAGCCCGTCATTGTCTACTGTATGGAATCTTATCAGCAGCATCCCGCCATTGATGATATTTATGTGGTTTGTCTCAAAGGCTGGGAAAACATCGTCACCGCCTATGCCCAGCAGTATGGCATTACCAAACTCCGGGGACTGATCCCTGCCGCAGCCAGCGGAATCCTCTCGGTTTGGAATGGCCTGGATTCTATCAAGGAACAGTATTCCGATGATGATGTGGTGATTTTTCAGGAATCTACCCGTCCTATGGTCAGCGTGGATATGATCTCAAAGCTGCTGCAATCCTGTTACGAAAACGGCAGCGCAAACATCTGTCAGTCCATGCGGGATTATGTTCAGTTCACCGTGGTGGACGGAAAAGCCTCCTATGTGGACCGGGATACCGTGGTGGATCTCCAATCCCCGGAGGCATACCGCTTCTCCGTGATCAAATCCGTCTTTCAGGAGGCAGAAAAACAGCAGCACCCCCTGACGGAGAGCTGCTGTGTCATGCTGATGTATAATCTTGGGTACAATATCAACTTCATCGAAGGTTGTGTGAATAACATTAAGATCGTCCGCCAGGAGGATGTGGCAATTGTCACCTCGCTGTTAAAACAGAACAATTTCATCGAATAACGTATACATATACAACCCTCAAACTCCTCCGCTGCTCGGTATCTTTACGCTTTCAACATCGTTAAATTTTTCCGCCGCTTCCTTCTGCATAAAAGTCCTCCATAGGAAAATACTAGCCATGTAATTTTCGTCATGGAGGAAGTTTATATATGAAAGCAACCGGCATCGTAAGAAGAATTGATGATCTTGGCCGAGTGGTCATCCCCAAAGAAATCCGAAGAACTCTGCGTATCCGTGAGGGTGACCCGTTACTGACAACATTGTCACCGTGGCAAAAATTCTGCCATTCCATGATGGAAATCAACAAAAGAACGCTGTGGGTTTCTACATAATGACGAAAAATCCTTCCATTTTCCTCCATGACACTGCGTATCTGAGAGGGGTGTTTTGTAGGTTTTCGGGCAATATTGTTAGAATCGTCTAAATAGACTTTCTGCTAATATGATTGATTTTTTTATATTTACTGATTATAATAAAAATGAGGAGGGATGATTATGGTATATACACTTGAAGAAATCAAAGCAAAAGTACTGCCGATTATCCAAACATACCGCATCCCTGCACTGTATCTCTTTGGATCATACGCAAGAGGGGATGCTACCGAGGAAAGCGACCTTGATTTTCTCGTCGACACGACCGGGACAAATCTCACTTCGTTACTAAGTCTGGGCGCATTGTACTGTGACTTGGAAGAGGCTTTCAACAAACGAGTTGATCTGATCACCGTACGCGCAATCATGCAAGATTCCTCTATGGAAAGTGATGTTGATTTTAGAAATACGGTTCTTAGAGAGCGGGTTAAGCTGTATGATGTCGCCTGATTTGCAGCGAATCAAGCACATTGAAAAAATGGATCAGTCCATCATATGGGAAACGGCCATTAACGACATCCCCGCCTTGCTCCAATTCTGTAATGAACAGATAACCACATCCGACTAAGGTCTTGTAAAAATATTATGGTTAAAATCCTGAGCTCACAGAGTGTGAACTCAGGATTTTTCATTGGATACAGAAAGTACATGTACTTTGTATGCTGTGGCTACAGAACGACGTGGAGTTTTAACTCTATTTAGTCATGTTTTATTGATTTCCAGAGTTAAATATGATATAATATATTCATGGAGGTGAGCTGATGAAGTATCAGGAAATCTATGATGAATATACGAATCTCCTGCAAAGCCATTCACAAATGCGGTTTGAAATGGCCGACCTTCCCATGGGCAACATCGTAAAAAAACGAATCTCCGGTAAGGAATATCATTATCTCCAATATTCTGCCTATGGAAAAAAGAAAACCGAATATCTCAAAGCGTCAGAAGTTCCTGAAGTTTTGTCGCGGCTGGAGCGCAGAAAAACGCTGATTCAGCAGCTTGAAATGATTCAAACGGAACTTGACCGTATCGAAAAAGCAGTCAAAATACTGGACCACAAACTAAGCAGCACCTTTGTTTATCTGCGCCAGTGTGCCGATATGGATGCAATGCCCCTCTCCAAACGGCCTCAGGCCCTCTCCTTTGCAGCCGCAATGACCGCATTGGAAGGTTTGCCTGCCCGGGATGAAACCGAACACAATCTGCTGGCCTGGGCCAGAGGCGAAAAAGCCTTTGCAGAGTTTTATCTCCCCACCCTGCAATATTATCGTGTTATGGAGGGTGCATCATGAAATACAGCCAGCGAAAAGGCCCCTATTTATACGATGATGTTCCTGTCCTGAAAAACATTCCCGGGGTTAAGGATTCAGAGGAACTCAAGCGCATTGAGGGTGACATCACAAGAATGACCATGGGCATCGCCTATGCCCAGGAGTATTCCAAATTCAACACCGAAACCCTGTGTCATTTGCATCGTACAATTTTCGGCAGTATCTACGATTGGGCCGGAGAATTCCGTACCATCCGCATGTATAAGCCGGAGGAAGTACTTGGCGGTGATTCCGTGCGATACGCAAATCCAGAGGAGATCAAAAAACAACTGGATGCCGCCTCAAAGGAAATCGCCAAGCTCAAATATTCAGAAACACCCGAAACGCTGATGTTCAAAATTGTGCGTATCACAGCATCCATCTGGCATACCCACCCCTTCCGCGAGGGCAACACCCGCGCTGTGGTGGCCTTCTCCGTATTGCTGGCAGCACACTTCGGAATCCATCTGGATTATGATTTATTTGCCCAACACGCTGCCTATGTGCGCAATGCGCTGGTGTGGTGTACGCAGGGAATCTACTCCAAGTTTGAGTACCTTGAGAATATCTACTATGACGCCGCCGGCTTGCTGGAGGAAAAACCCCATAAGGACACTACGAAAAATAAAGATTACTCCGCTTTGGGCAATTATCAGGTGTCCAACTACAAGGAGCAGCCGCATATCTATCTGGATGAGGATGAATAAGAAAAGTACATGTACCAAGTGTATTCAGGGACACATGGTACATGTACTTTTTATGTTTGTTGTGGTTCTGTTGAAAATTTTTGCAACCTTTGACGGAAAAATTCAATAGCAAGAGTTTTAATATCAGACGGCCCGCTTTTTTAACACAAATCATGGATTCTTAATTACACCTCAACGCACTCCAATTTAGTCAATTTCGCATTTTTGACTAAATTAAATTGACAATTGACCATAATAAGAATATAATAACACTATATTACTAAAGTGGGGTAATATTATGCGTAACTACGACTACGAGAAAATATATACCGACCTGCTGACACCGGAGATCGTGCAGCTTCTTGCGCAGATTCATGAGTTTAAGGGGCAGCACGCAAAGGTGCAGGAGGACGAGCTCACCCATCTGATTGAGATCGCCCGGATTCAGAGTACCGAGGCATCCAACCGAATCGAGGGCATTTACACGTCTGATGAGCGTTTGCAGAAGCTCGTTAAAGATAAAACCACCCCTAGAAACCGCAGTGAGAAAGAGATCGCCGGTTACCGGGATGTGCTGGCTACCATCCACGAAAGCCACGAATACATTCCGGTGAAGCCCGGCATGATCCTGCAGCTTCATCGGGATCTATATAAATTCAGCGGTATGAATATCGGCGGCAATTATAAGCCTTCCGACAATGTAATCAGCGAGGAAGATTCACAGGGCAATAAACACATCCGTTTTCATCCGGTTCCGGCATGGCAAACACCGGAAGCTATGGAGCGGTTGTGCCAGGCTTATAATGACCTGTGCAACAATAGCCAGTATGATCCGCTGCTGATGATTCCAGTATTCATTCTGGATTTCCTTTGCATCCATCCCTTCAACGATGGAAATGGCAGAATGAGCCGACTGCTGACGTTACTTCTGCTATACCGTGCCGGATATGACGTGGGAAAATACATCAGTATTGAGAAGCTGATTGAGCGAACCAAGGGCGCGTATTATGACGAATTGCAGGAAAGCTCCAATGGCTGGCATGAGGAAGAGAATGACTATATCCCCTTTGTGACCTATCAGTTGGGTGTGATTCTTGCGGCATACCGGGAATTTTCCGACCGGGTAAAAATCGTGAACGAAAGCACCAGAAAACCAGGACGTATCCGAGAAATTATCAGGGGCCATCTTGGAACCATTACCAAGGCAGAAATCATGCAGCAGTGCCCGGATATCAGCCAGACCACGGTGCAGCGTGCGCTGAATGAACTGGTAAAAAATGAAGAAATCATAAAAATCGGCGGAGGCCGTTATACCTCTTATACTTGGAACAGGGAGAGAGATTAACTATGCTTACAGGCGAACTGAAAAATAAAGTAGACAGTCTTTGGGAGATTTTCTGGACAGGCGGCCTTACCAATCCTCTGGACGTCATCGAGCAGATGACTTATCTGATGTTCATCCACGATCTGGATACCACCGACAACCTCAGAGCCAAGGAAAGCGCCATGCTGGGGCTTCCCTATGAAAGCATTTTTGCCGACGAGGTAGAGATCGGTGACCGAAAGATTGACGGCAAGCAGCTCAAGTGGTCTGTATTCCGGGATCTGGACGCAGCCCGGATGTACAGCATCGTGCAGGAGTGGGTATTCCCCTTTATCAAAAATCTCCACGGAGATAAGGACAGCGCATATTCCAAATATATGAGCGATGCCATTTTTAAGATCCCCACGCCCCTGATGCTCTCCCGCATCATCGACAGCATGGACGCCATGTATGAGCTGATGGATAAAAATCCGGACGATAACAAGGGTGACCTCTATGAGTATCTGCTCAATAAGCTCTCTCAGTCCGGTATCAACGGCCAGTTCCGTACACCCCGGCATATTATCCGCATGATGGTGGAACTGATGCAGCCCAAGCCCGATGACGTGATCTGTGACCCTGCCTGCGGTACCTCTGGTTTCCTTGTATCCGCCGGGGAATACCTGACCGAAAATTACAAACAGGAAATCTATTTTGACCGGGTGAAGAAGGATCATTTTCTCAATCACATGTTCCACGGCTATGATATGGATCGCACCATGCTCCGCATCGGCGCCATGAATATGATGACCCACGGGGTGGATAGTCCCTATATTGAATACCGGGACAGCCTTTCCGATCAGAACCCGGACAAGGAGAAGTATTCTCTGATCCTTGCCAATCCTCCTTTCAAGGGAAGTCTGGATTATGATACCGTATCCACGGACCTTTTGAAGGTTTGCAAAACGAAGAAAACCGAGCTTTTGTTTCTTGCGCTGTTCCTGCGGATGCTGAAAACCGGCGGTCGGTGCGCATGCATCGTTCCTGATGGTGTGCTCTTTGGTTCCTCCACTGCCCACAAGGCCATTCGGAAGGAACTGGTGGAGGGCAACCGTCTGGAGGCAGTCATTTCCATGCCCTCCGGCGTGTTCAAGCCCTATGCAGGCGTATCCACCGGCATTCTGATCTTCACCAAGACCGGCCATGGCGGTACGGACAAAGTCTGGTTCTATGACATGCAGGCCGACGGCTACTCTCTGGACGACAAGCGCAACGAGGTAAAGGAAAACGATATTCCCGATATCATTGCCCGATTCCGGAACCTCTCCGGAGAGGCTGAGAATCCCCGTACCGCAAAATCCTTCCTTGTACCCAAGGAAGAAATTGTGGAAAATGGATATGATCTGTCGATTAATAAGTACAAGAAAGTGGAATATGTAGCAGTTGAGTATCCGTCTACGACTGAAATAATGACCAATCTGCGGGAATTGGAGATGCAGATTGCAACGACTATGGATGAACTCGAAAAACTGCTAGGACTATAAATTCGGATTTGTGGGGATAAGGCAATGGCTGAATATAAAAGACTGGACGAGGTATGCCATATCAACATGGGGCAGTCTCCAGATTCAAAGAGTTACAATCAAGAAGGCGTAGGATTACCTTTCTTTCAAGGGAACGCCGACTTTGGAATCATACACCCCGAAACCAGAGTGTGGTGTAGTTCTCCAACCAAAATTGTTGAGTCCGGAACCCTGCTGATTTCTGTGCGAGCACCTATTGGAGCATTGAATTTTGCAAAAGAAAAAAGCTGTATTGGGCGAGGACTTGCTGGGATAACACCTCAGAACGGTGTAAATTTGAAGTACCTTTATTACTGTTTGAGGGGCAAAAACAAGGAACTCAATGCAAAAGGAACTGGTAGCACATTCAAGGCTATAGCCAAAAGTGCATTGGGAGAAACATCTGTCAAAATTGTTTCCAAAGAAGATCAGCTAAGAATCATTCAGATCCTTGATCGGGTATCTTCCGTAGTGGAGGCGAGAAAGCAACAACTTGTCGAATTAGACAATCTCATTAAAGCCCGATTTGTCGAACTGTTTGGGGATATTCCTGAAGAAGAGAAAAAAACGATGGCTGACATCTGCAAGATTATTACAGACGGAACTCACCAGCCCCCAAAGTTTGCACCAACAGGCATACCTTTTCTGTTCGTTTCCAATATCGTTACAAATGAGATTTGTTATGATGCCGAAAAATACATCTCGGAGGAAACATATGCAGAGTTGATCAAACGCACACCTATAGCAATCGGAGATGTGCTATTATCCACGGTTGGTTCATACGGCCATCCTGCGGTAGTAAAGTCGGACAAGCCGTTCTGTTTCCAGAGGCATATTGCTTATCTTAAGCCCAACGCAGACATTGTAAATAGCGAGTACCTACGCGGTGCGATCCTCTCGGCAGATGTGCAAAGACAGATCAATGAGAGGGTCAAAGGCATTGCACAGAAGACACTAAACCTTTCTGAAATACGAAAATTGCGATTGCCATTGCCTTCAATGGATCAGCAGGAGCAGTTTGCAACCTTCGTCGAACAGACCGACAAATCAAAAGTTGTCGTGCAGAAAGCTCTGGATGAGGCCCAAACTTTGTTTGACAGCCTGATGCAGGAGTATTTCGGTTAAATCAAAATAAACCATAATGGATGCAGGATGTTGGTACACTACATAGAACGAGGTGTATCTACATGGAAGAAAAACTTGTAAACATTATGAATGAAATGGCAGAATATCTGAATATCTCTCAGCTGAAAAAGCTTCAGGAGGTGCTGTTAAAACAGCTTTCGGACAATGCGCCACAGAAAACGCAGGCAGACAACGCAGATTACTTGAAGTTGTTTCTGGATGCCAAGAAAATCGAAGGGTGTTCAGACCGCACGATCAAATATTATCGGGGTACGATAGAGCATTTGCTTGCGCATATATCTACGCCGGTTAGAAAAATTACCACAGATGAAGTGCGCGCTTATCTGGTGGATTACCAGAAAATCAACAACTGCAGCAAGGTAACGGTGGACAATGTCCGACGCAATATATCCAGCTTTTTCTCGTGGTTGGAGGAAGAAGACTATATTCTCAAGAGTCCCATGCGACGCATCCATAAGATCAAGACGAAAACGGTAGTAAAAGAAGTGATTTCCGATGAGACGATCGAACTGATGCGTGATCACTGTACCCAAATCCGGGACATTGCCATCATTGATATGCTCTATTCTACCGGAATCCGAGTGGGCGAGCTGGTCAATCTCAATATTTCGGACGTAAATCTCCATCAGCGGGAATGTATCGTTTACGGAAAAGGTGACAAAGAACGCCGCGTGTATTTTGACGCAAAGACAAAGATCCACCTTCAAAGGTATTTGGAATCCCGTGCTGACAACAATCCGGCTTTGTTTGTAACGCTGGATTCTCCCCATGCCCGGCTCAAAATCAGCGGTGTCGAAATTCGCCTGAGGAAATTGGGCCGTAGTTTAGGGCTTTCTCGTATACATCCGCACAAATTTCGACGGACTATGGCTACAAGGGCCATTGATAAGGGGATGCCTATCGAACAGGTGCAAAAGATCCTTGGTCATTCACAAATCGACACCACCATGCAGTACGCCATTGTCAATCAGAATAATGTAAAAGTCTCCCACCAGAAGTTTATTGCTTAGGCAACTTCGGATTTGTGGGGATGAAGTGAATGAATTATATACAACTAGGTGATGTTATTGCAACCGCAAAAGTTAATCGCTGTGGAGAAAATGATTTCCCGGTTCTATCCATAACCAAGAGCGATGGCATCGTCCTGCAAAGCAAGAAATTCAAAAAGCGAATCGCATCTAAAGACACTGCTAGTTACAAAGTTGTGCATCGAGGGCAATTAGTCCAGGGCATTCACATTGATGAAGCTAATTTTGGAATCCAAGAGGTTGTAGATATCGGAATTGTAAGCCCTGCGTACAAAATCTGGAATATCAAAAGGGATATGATTGTTCCGAAGTATTTGGAAATCGTATTGCGATCTCCAAGAAGCATTGCCTATTATGCATCAAAGTTTAATGGAAGCATAAAACGCAGAGAGCGCCTATCGGATAAGGATTTCCTTCAAATGAGAATCCCTTGTCCGCCTGTGGAAGAGCAGATTTATGTGATTGAAGTTCTGAACAAGGTGGCTGAACTGATTGGACAGAGAAAACAGCAACTAACCGAACTGGACAATCTCGTCAAAGCCCGATTTATCGAACTGTTTGGTGATCTTGCTTCACCGGAATGCGAATGGCAAAAAGAAAAACTGGTTGATGCTTGCGCAGATCCCGATGATATCAAATGCGGGCCTTTCGGAACCCAGCTAAGTAAAGATGAATACCAAAGTGAGGGTGTTGCGGTTTGGGAGATTCCTCAAATCAACAGTCGATTCACGACAATTCCAACACACTATCTTTCAGAAAACAAAGCAAAACAACTGGAGGCATACTCCATTAAAGGCGGCGATATTGCCATGTCCAGAAAAGGTAATGTTGGCAAATGTGCAGTATTCCCTTCGGATTTTGAAACGGGTATTATTCATTCAGATGTGCTTAGAATTCGTGTGGACAGCAAGCGCGTGTTACCTGTTTTTATGATGCATCAGCTACACTATAGCGAAGCAGTTCAGCATCAAATTGAATTAGTTAGTTCCGGTGCAATAATGGCAGGTATAAATGTCACAAAGCTCAAAAAAATACTTGTCCATATTCCTCCGTTGAATCTACAAACGCAGTTTGAATCCTTTGTCGAACAGACCGACAAATCAAAATTTAACAATCCAACAGAGCCTTGAACAGCTTGAAACACTCAAAAAAGCTCTGATGCAGTAATACTTTGGGTGAGTTTTCCGATTATGTCACAGGATATTCGAATATGCCACCCTGAATTCTTCCACTGAGCCAAATTGAACCTAAAATGAAACCTAAATGAGCATTGAATGAACCACATTGCAGTGGTACAATACGGAAAAAGAGCTGTCAATATTTCTGCAAAAACAGGAGGGGACTGTGAGCACCGAAGCGCCCAAATGATAAAGCACGCAGAAACCAGACGGATAATGGATGTTTTCTTGATAGTTTTTTGACGTATTTTTGATGTTATTTTGATATTGCATAGGTTGGATACCAGTGCTACGATAAAGAAAAAATGCATTTTAGCAACGGAGGGAAGGATATGTCTTTCAATAACACGGTTGATATAGTTTCTTCATTGGCAAAACTGGGAATCGAGTACAGTAATCAAACGCCTAGGCAAAAAGAGTATGAAAAAACTATTGTGGATCTCGTAAAATTTGGGCTAGAATCTTCTGCTCACATGACTGGTGTTCCAATTCACACCTTAAGTTTTGAATCAATTTATACAATAAAACAGCTTGCCCAAAAGCACAGTTTAAGCAAAGTGGTCATTTTCCCTGTGCAAGATGCTGGTCGGTATAATGTTCTGTACATGAAAGCATATGGGGACAGCTCAACTGCATTCATGTCGGAACTAGGTATCGTAGGCAGTAATAGTCATGGCAGCTTTACGAATGACCATTTTGAAGAAATGGAGAAAAACTATGGAATTATTTTGTATGAGCAAGGAGAGTGACCTTTTGCGTTATACAAAAGCGGTGTTTATGGATTGTTCGTCTTTCTTAGCCGGATGATGAGCTTATACTCACTTTTTCCTTCCATACACCGTTTCCCATCCTAACAAAAAATGCTACTCCATAGCACTAAGTATTGCGGAAGGAATGCGGGAAACTCCCCCAGTCAGCTTCGCTGACAGCCCCCTCGAAGAGGGGGCCTGTGCCTCCCTCTTTGAGGGAGGTGGCACGCAAAGCGTGACGGAAGGAGTAAAAAGGAGCCAATCTCATGTCTCTCCCATACAAGCAAAACTTAATTCCTCGTGCAAAGGAACTACGCAAAAATGCCACAAAACAGGAAAATCACCTGTGGTACGATTTCTTACGCTCCTACCCGGTACGATTTCAGCGTCAGAAAATCATTGGAAGTTTTATTGTGGATTTCTATTGTCACGAAGCAAAATTAGTGATTGAACTCGATGGCAGCCAACATTACGACGTACAAGGGACAGCCTATGACAACGAACGCACGAGTATTTTAGAAGGCTTCGGGCTGTCCGTGATACGCTTTACCAGTACAGAAGTAGATCGATCCTTTCGTGCTGTCTGCGAAAAGATCAACAATGTGGTGCAACAAAAGATGAGGTGACCATAATGTCAAACTTCAACTTCCTCCTCTCCGATCCACGTTTTACCCCCTTTGCAAACGTGGCAATTTCGGCGGAGAAAATATTACATATCGATCCGGCGGCATGTATCCTCAATTGCCGGCGGGCGATGGAGTTTGCCGTGAAGTGGATGTACTCCGTGGATGACGACCTCCATACCCCATGGCAGGATAATCTATACAGCCTCATGGACAACAGTGAGTTCCGGGATATCGTTGGAAATGACATCTGGAGACGTATGGATCTGATTCGAAAGCGGGGCAATGACGCCGCCCACACCGGAAAAGGCTGTACAGAACAGGTGGCTATGCTGTGCCTCCAGAATCTTCATGTATTTTTGGACTTTGTTGGCTGCTGTTACGGTGTCTGCTATGAACAGTGCGAATTTGACCCGAAAAAGGTGCCCACCCAGACCGTTGCGTCCTCCGAAACGACTCCCCTGCTAAGGGAGACCCCTGAGCTTGCAAAGCTGATGGAGGAAAATAAGGCTCTGAAAGCGGAGCTGACCGCCCGGAGAACTGCCCAGCAGCAGACCTATGTGCCCAAGCCTCTGGATATTTCCGAATACGAAACCCGGAAGATCTATATCGACACCATGCTTCTGGACGCTGGCTGGACCGAAGGTAAGGACTGGCGGAACGAGGTGGAGCTGCCCGGCATGCCCAACCACAGCGAGGTGGGCTTTGCGGACTATGTGCTCTATGATGATGCTTATAAGCCCCTTGCGGTGATCGAAGCCAAGCGCACCTGTGCCGATGTGTCCAAAGGACGGCAGCAGGCAGAGGAATATGCAAAGATTCTGGAAAAGAAATATGGCCGCAAACCTGTCATTTTCCTGACCAACGGCTTTGAGACCCACATTATTGATGGCCAGGATCCGGAACGAAAATGTGCCACCATATACTCCAAGCGAGATCTGGAAAAGCTTTTCAATCTCCGCACCATGCGGACGAGTCTCAAAAACGTCATGGTGAAAAAGAACATTGCCGGACGTTATTATCAGGAGGGCGCCATCAAGGCAGTCTGCGATGCTTTTGACAAAAAGAATCGCCGGAAGGCCCTGCTTGTCATGGCTACCGGTTCCGGCAAGACCAGAACCGTCATCGCCCTGTGTGATGTGCTCTTGCAGCACGGCTGGGTGAAGAATATTCTGTTCCTGGCAGACCGGAATTCTCTGGTAACGCAGGCGAAACGTAATTTTACCAACCTTCTGCCGGATCTGTCGGCGACAAACCTCTGCGAGGAAAAGGACAATTACACCGCCCACTGCGTATTTTCCACCTACCAGACCATGATGAACTGCATTGACTCCGTCAAGGACGAACAGGGCAAGCTCTACACCTGTGGCCATTTCGATCTGGTGATCTGCGATGAGGCACACCGTTCCATCTACAACAAATATCGGGATATTTTCACCTATTTCGATGCGCCGCTGGTGGGCCTCACAGCCACCCCCAAGGATGAGATCGACAAGAATACCTTCGAAGTCTTTGAACTGGAAAGCGGTGTGCCTACCTATGGCTATGAGCTTTCCCAGGCAGTGAAGGACGGGTATCTGGTGGATTTCATGTCTGTGGAAACGAAACTAAAATTCATCGAGGAAGGTATCGCATACGACGAACTTTCCGAAGCGGACAAGGAAGCATACGAAAACACCTTTGAGGACGAAAACGGCGAACTGCCGGATAAGATCGTCTCCTCTGCCCTGAACGAGTGGGTCTTTAACGAGGATACCATCCGTCAGGTGCTGAATGTGCTGATGACCGAGGGCCTGAAAATCGACTACGGTGCAAAAATCGGCAAGACCATCATCTTTGCCAAGAACCACCGTCACGCCGAAAAGATTTACGAGGTGTTCAACAAGGAGTATCCCCATCTCAATGGCTATGCCAAGGTCATTGACAATCAGATCAAGTATGCCCAGAGTGCCATTGATGATTTCTCCGATGCGAAGAAACTGCCACAGATTGCCATCTCCGTGGATATGCTGGACACCGGCATTGACGTGCCGGAGGTGCTGAATCTGGTGTTCTTCAAGAAGGTCATGAGCAAGGCCAAGTTCTGGCAGATGA